>JAEUSO010000299.1 GCA_016788605.1 Candidatus Kapaibacterium sp.
TCATTGCGGCTGCCTGTTGTTTTTTATTTTGCAGTCAGGTATTCACCATATCATCCTGCCAACTCAATGGAACAAACGGTTTTTTATGCAGAGCGGCAGAGTGTGAACCAAACGTGGGTTTGGTTGCTGCTTGCCATTGTCAATGCTGTGCTGCTTGGCGCAGTGGTCTATTCTGTTCTAATGCCGGATGCAAGGGAGCAATCAACAAGCGGTCTGATGATTGCCGCCGTGCTGATGCTTTTGGTGACGCTACTGTGTTATGCCGTTCGGTTGGATACCGAACTCAGCGACGACGGTGTGCGCTACCGGTACATACCATTCCACCGTGCGTGGAGGGTTATCTCATGGGAGAGCGTCACAGAATGTTATGTGCGAACGTACAGCCCGATCGGCGACTACGGCGGGTGGGGGCTTCGGTGGGGATTATCAGGGCGGGGCAATGCCGTGAACGTATCCGGTAATCACGGGCTGCAACTTGTGTATGGCAACGGGAAGAAACTTCTTATCGGAACGCAACAGCCGGAACTCTTGACCAATGTTCTGATTGAGCATACTTTGCGTATGCAAAAGCACAGCACTGACAGTTGAAAGCAGTGTATCCAATCGCCATGAACCTTGTGTAGTATAGTCCATCACATTACTCCATAGAAGTTATGAAATCCCTTTGCATCCTCTTCATTGTCTTGCTTCTCCCAGCATTCTTCTCCTGCTCAACAAAAGACGATGTTCAGCCACCACTGCCGGAAGATGTGTTCTACATCGAATACAGAACCTTTAATATGGCAGGTGAAACCCGCCTCAAACTCTATCGCGACAGCATCCGCTATACTGCAAGTGATGCTACACGTTCGCCTATCCGTTTCACAGATACCCTGCGTGCAAGCACCGCTCCTCACTTGCTTTCGGTGCTGAACTCATTGCCTCCGCTCGCTGACTTTTGGCGTATGACTGATGTACCGGGGAATCCGCGTATTGCAGATGAGCAGGTGGAACTCATCACCGTATCGGGGTACGAGAGCGGGAATGCACCGTTGGCTAGCAGGACTGTTATTACTAAAACACTACGGTACGAAGGGAGTGAACCAACATCATTGTCGCCGTTTATTGCAAAAGTTGATTCATTGGTGAAGACATTGAAGTAACGTAAGGTATGCAGATGCTTTTTATATCAAGATACCGCTGTGGAATAAATCATTTCTATTCCATTGTACGTGCCGCCATAAATTTGTCGCGTCCATATAATTGATGTCTATCTCTTGTTCAAAAGGTCTATGAATCGAATACTACTCCGCGCTGCGTATGCGGCGTTGCTGCTTTGTGCATTCTGCGTCCCGACGCTCCGTGCACAGGATGATGCTGTTGCCGCACGGTTGCGCGAGCACCTGAACTACCTTTGCTCCGATCAGCTTGCCGGACGCTATCCCGGCACTGCGGGCAATAAACTTGCCGCTGAGTATATCGCAACCAAACTACAGGCGGCGGGCTGCAAACCGCTCAGCACCTCGTTTTATCAGGAATTCTCCATCCCGTTCAGCGTTTCCATGACGGGCGATAACAGCGCGTTTTTTGATATTATCGTTCCCAAAGTGGGAGTCCCCGCCGATGCGTTACGACCTGTGCGGCGCACGTGGAAGTTAGGCAGTGATTTTACACCGCTTGGGTTCAGCGCAAGCAAATCGGTATCGGGAAATGTGGTGTTCTGCGGCTACGGCGTATCGAACAAAGAAAAAAATTACGACGACTACACGGGAGTGGATGTGAAAGGGAAAATCGCCATCATCCTGACGGGCGATATGAACACGACCAACCTTGTGAACAAGTTCAAGATTAGCACCAACACGCTCCGCAACCGCGCCATCAACGCCCGCGAGCACGGTGCAATAGGTGTGGTTTTTGTGCATCCCCAAGGTGACTCCAGCGAAATACTCATGCCGCTGCGCTTCGAGTCGCGCGCCATTGTGGACGATATGCCGATTATCCATGTGCGCCGCTCGATTGTCACACCGATATTCCCCAAAGACCGTCAGCTTATCCAGGAAGAAGAGCAGATTATCAAAACCAAGCAGCCGCGCAGCTACGAAATACCCAACACGAAAATGACGCTGACGGTGAATCTGAAAATTGAAGAGGCAATGATTAGCAATGTTGTGGGATACATTGCCGGAACCGACCCGCAGAAGAATAACCAGATGATTGTCGTGGGCGCACATTACGACCACTTGGGAATGGGCGACGAACACTCGCTCTATGATGGCGGCGACGCGAAAATCCACTATGGCGCTGATGATAACGCATCCGGTACGGCGGGAGTGTTGGAGCTTGCCGCTGCGATTGGCGCGAAGCCGCTGCCGAATCCCGTTCTCTTCATCGCTTTCAATGCCGAAGAGCGCGGTTTGCTCGGCGTTCTACACGAAGAATCCCGTTGCGCCGCTTGAGAATGTCGCTTGCATGATTAACATGGATATGATTGGTCGGCTGAAAGACAACAAGTTGAACATACAAGGCATAGGCACATCAACGAAGTGGAAGCCGTTGATTGACGAGGTGAATAAGGAGTTTAGCTATGTGATTTCAACAACCGAGAGCGGCTTGGGTCCATCCGACCATTCCTCGTTCTACGCCAAGCAAAAGCCCGTACTCTTTTTTTTCACAGGATTACACAGCGACTATCACCGCCCAAGCGATACGCCGGATAAAATCAACTACGCGGGCGAGGCGGGCGTACTGCGGTTTGTCGAGGCAACAATGCGCCGCATCGGTGACATGATTGAGCCGGTGGACTTTGTGAAAACCACCGCAGCCGACGCACAGCAAAGCGGCAGCACACGGTTCCGCGTCACCTTTGGTGTGATACCCGATTACGGCGACCATCCGAAGGGCTTGCGGATTACAGGAACACGCGAGGGAACACCCGCCGAAAAAGGCGGACTGAAAGCCGATGATATCATTACCAAGTTTGGTGCAACCGTAGTAAAGAACATCCACGACCTGACTTATGCGCTCGGGCAGTACAAGCCGGGCGACCTTGTGAAAGTGACAGTGCTTCGCGGCGCACGCGAGGATAAGGAAATGACATTGGACGTAACGCTCGAAGAGAAAAAGTAAGAACGTGGATTGGTGGAACTATCCCTTGTCAAGCACGCTCTGCATCCATGCTTCGTAATCGGCTGAGGACTCGCAGAGTTGCACACTGATAATTTCGGGAACGCTGTACGGATGAAGAGAACGTATTGCGGATTCCACGCGGTCGAGTAAGCGTTGATGCGTCTTTACCGTCAGGATAAACTCCGTACTCCGCTCAACCATGCCCTGCCAAGAGTACACTGATTGAACGGGATGCGACGACACGGAACAGCACGCCGCAAGCCGCTCGCCGACAAGTGTGGCTGCGGCACTCTTCGCCGCCGCTTCATCGGGAAACGTACAATACACTAAGCGGTATCCGTGTGCATCTGTCATCATCAGGTTATCCTCAGTGCGGTTATTGTAGAACTCAAACATTCATCCCTGCAAACATAAAAACGAATCATGATTGAACTTATCCTGTTGCATTGCCACATCGTTGCCATTCTCTACATCTTTACCAAGCGATGGCAGGAAGCCGGTGCGAAAGAGGGCATACTCGGCGTGGCATTGATGGGATTGATGTTCGTTATCGGTTGGTCGGTGACAAGCCCTCTTGCCGGTTTTATTATGCCTGATGCGTGGCGCACACAATGGTTCACACAAGATACGCTTAGCTTATTACTCTTACTTATACCTGAAGTGATATTCTTCGCCATCTTCTTTATGCGCGGCGAGGGGAAGGTACTTGCGTCAAACACAAACGCAGGTTAATACCCGTACCCCCACTCGTCGGCGCGGCGGACACCGAGGATACGGTAGTTCTTTTCTGTAATGGCTCGCACGGCAACGTCACGGTTGGTGTACACGGAGCAATGCGTTCCGCGATACAATCCCATACCCGTATGGAAGAGCAATCCAAGCACAATGTATATCCGCGCAGCAACGGGAAACCACCGAGTTGAAGCAAAGCGCGAGTACATGACAAACGCATAGAGCATAGCAACGGGCAACACGATAAAAAACGTATGCGATGCGGGGTCTTTCACCGAGAACATAAAA
>JAEUSO010000029.1 GCA_016788605.1 Candidatus Kapaibacterium sp.
GCATAACTTTTGAATATCATCAGGCAAAACATCTTTCTTCAAAACAGCTTTAATAATTGGCTTAACAGAATCACCATAATCACGCTGAACCTGCTTATACTGTAATGTAAAATGCGATTCACGTTGCTCCGTAAGTTCTGAACCGCAGATGTCTTGATAAATAACGTGCATCTCTTGAAGATGGGTCTTAAGCACATTAATCTCTCCAATCAAATAGTCTTTCTCAGCCCTCGACTCCGTAAGGAATTTCTGCACATATACTGCAACTCCAATACCGGTTAGTATCGTAACCACAACATTCAGTAAGTCGGATAGATTGACTTTTGATGACTCAATTTCAATTCTGAATAATAATTGCAGAAAGTATCCAAAGATGAGAGATATAATTACAATAGAAGCATATATAACGGCTTGTGTTCGGCTCATATACGGTCTTATGAAATTTGTTTTGAGGCATCATTCATGATGAACCTGACCTCATCTATCCACCAAGGTTCATTAGGTGCTTGGAACATAAGTGTCTGGTTAACCTCATCCAAAGTGAATCTTCTAACTAACTCGCCAAAAGATTCATCAAGAAACGATGAGCCGTAACCATCGTCCCCCGACAGGTCTAAGTTCACGATGAGTTTAGTTTTACTTTCACGCGCAGAGTTAAATGCGGGAAGCAAAACACTATCTCGGTATTCTTCACCAGAGTTAGGTCCAAGATACTTGTATCGAGGTCCGGGTGATTTCGAGAAGTCGGATACTTTAAGCAGAATTGGATTGTTCATTGCTAATCTCCCATGTGAGTAGTGTGCCTTTAAGGTGCGATGACGATGTAAAATACGTATCATTGGTTACGTTGCCAACCACGTTATCGGTTGCTATCCATAAATTCTCAATAATACCGTACTCTTGATACCGATGAATCGTGCGAAGACCATTACCTCGACCTTTCTTTTGCTCCTTTAATGCGCGACTGATTTTCTTTGCCAAGTCAGTGTTGAACAGATCTCGAATTATAACTCGATTCTCTCGAAAAATCTTATCACGTATCCTATTCTTTACTGTTTTGATTATACCCAAGCCATTGTCGTGGAAAACAAATAAAATTTTTTGTTTTGATTCATCGGGTAATAAGCCAATCCAAAAACTGGAGTTTGCCTTAGTTTCTTTAGAATGCTCAATAGCATTATTCATAAGCTCAACTAAAACAGAACTTAACTTCTGTCTTCTCTCCTGATTGATTACAACACCTGCTCTCGAAAAAGCATCATTAACTAGAGGGCGTAACTCTTCAGAAGACACCTTGTTCATTTGCTTGTAGGTAATTGTCTGCCTCTTATTATTTCTGTCAGTGTAATCTCTACTACTAACATATTTGTAAAAATCACAGCTGATAAGCATTGAGAGTACCTTTCTATTGATTGGATGAGATCCAGATATATGACACTTCTTATTACTTGCTTCCCTGATTTTCGTGAGTAATACGATAATTGCATCAAGAGTAATATCTTCTACTGATTTCATTTCGATATAGACATTTTCATGTTTTCTGATGTGTCGCTCAATCTTATTAATGGCTTCAATTGTTTCTTCAAATCCAGATTTATTGATGAATGAGAATATAGATGGCAGAGGAACTGTTTCAGGAGGATGTATAGAAAGATCACGGAATTCCTTTCTTTGTTGGCGCAACTCTGCCTTCGCTTGCAAATGTACTATAATCCTTGCCCGTTCTCGCAGACGGTATTTTAATCTTATCCGTTGTACTTTTTTCCATTTATCGCTAACGTAATACTTCCTCATCCCTCTCCCTCCACAATCTTAATTTCTTCTTCGGTTAAATCATACAACTGATACACAAGGCGGTTGATGTGATTCTTATAGCTGTCGAGTTGTTCCTCGAGGCGTTGCACAAACGCTGAAATGGTCTCGTAGGCAAGTTGTTTGGCGGTCATGGTGTTGGTGCATCATGAAATAATGATTACGGCGCAACGAAAATACAGAGCAATGTGCGTTTCGAGTTCGCTCAACGTGCAGGTTCGAGTTCGACGTAGTTCCGCACCCTAAACCTCCACCTTACAACTCCCCTACAACCGAACGAACTGCTTGCCTGCAAGCTGGCGGATGATACCTCGAAACTCTAACATCAGCAGGTTCACAAGAACTTCGTTGATGTTGATGCCGAGGTGTTCGGCGATGTCGTCGGCATGTTGGGGTTCAAGCGTCAGCGCGGAGTAGATGCGCTCTTCGATGGTGTTGCTGAACGTGTGGGTGATTGTCTGGCGCGGAGCGGTTTCAATGCCAATATCGGCAAGCACCTGCTCGGGCGAGAGCGCGGGCTGCGCCATTTGTTTTTGTATCAGCCGGTTCGTGCCTTCGCTTTTCTCGCTGGTGATATTGCCCGGCACGGCATAGAGGTCGCGCGATTCGTCGGCTGCGAATTGCGCCGTCAGCAACGAGCCGCCCTTCACACCGCTTTCCACCACCACCACTGCGCGGCTTATGCCGCTGATAATCCTGTTGCGCTGCGGGAAGTAGGCGGGCAACGCCTTTGTGCCGAAGGGATATTCACTGATAACCGCGCCGCCGCGTGCGGCAATCTCGCCCGCAAGGTTTCGCGCATAGTGCGGACTGATGCAATCCAATCCCGATGCAATCACAGCGTAGGTTGTGCCGCCGCTCCGCAATGTTTGCTGATGTGCGGCGGTGTCAATTCCTGTGGCAAGACCGCTGACAACCACCGTTCCCGCATTGGCAAAGCGTTCTGCGAAACGCTCGGTGGTGAGTTTGCCGTACTGCGTGTTGCGCCGCGTTCCCACGATTGCAACTCCCACAGCGTCGGCGGGCTGCAAACCGCCGTGAACATACAGCACCGCCGGAGGATAACTGATGCGGGCAAGCAGCGCGGGATAGCGTTCGTCCCATATCGTCAGTATCTGTGCGCCATGCTTTGTGCAGCACTCTATTTGGTATTCGGCTGCGGCGCGGGCTTCGCGCACACGCGCATCGTCGAAAAGTCCCGCCTGAAAGTATTTCAGCAACCACGGCGTAGGCGGCTCGGCTATGCAATGCAACAGCGAGTGCGAGCGGCGCACGGCATCGCGCACGGCAACACCCGTCATGCCTTTCATCAACGATAAAGCAAGTATCTCGTCGGTTGTCCATTGTGCGCCCGGTGTATGCGATCTATCCGCCATGCTGCATTGCTTGTTGATTATACTCTCCTAAGATAGCGTCGGAACTCCGCTCCGCCAAGACCTGCGTGGAGTATATCCCACAACCTCTGTGGCGTGATATGATGTAATTTCACTTCACAATAACTCCGTTATCAATCCCCGCACACGTACACATTGTGCTTATGACCAACCTCTATCACGACGGCGCTCCGGTTCTGTTTGCCGCGCATTTCAGCCGCTGAGATTAGCATTAAAGGCAAGGGAATGATGAAAACATATTTCTTAGAGAGAAATCTGAAAACATAGTGGATTCTACAGATATTTCATGAAGTAGGATTTCTAACGCAGGTATGTTTCGCGCTACAATCATAACTTTACACACTCAGCTATCTAACCGGAGAAATACCATGAACCCCAAGTATGTCTATCAAGTACTGATTGTTTCTGTGCTTTCCTCGCTTCTATTTCCTTTCAGTGCATTAGCACAAGGTAATTGCGAAGCTGTAACCTTAGAGCAATTCTTCGAGTGCTACGGAGGCAGGAGCGCATTCAGCACGCACTCGGTGAATGCCTTGACAACATACATCCAAGCGGAAGATGCGATTAGTGCAGGGCAGTATGGACAAGCCAAATCACTACTCGACTCCCTCTTCAAAAAATATCCTGTTGGCGATAATATATGGTGGCAGGTGTGGAATGCACCGAATGGTGCGAACGTCGGCTCGCCGCATGGGTACTATGGTTTGCGAATGATGCAGGATATCATTGCATACGGACTAAATCCCAATCCGAATGTTGTTGTGAAAAAAGTGAATATGAATGTTGTTGTTGTGGGATGCTCGAAGGGTATTCAGCCAACCACAAAAGCCGAATTGCAAAATGGAACGGGGACATTGGTTACGCACGCCCTGAACCCCAAGGTGAAAGAGAACGATTACCGTATCGTCAAGCAGTCAATGCAACTCTTTACGAGATACGTGAAAGCCATCACCAATGGCGCACTCGACCTTCACATTGGGTTTATAGAGCTTGATACATTCTGTCTTCCGGTTAATGTTTCTACCACAAAACCCTACGTTGCTTCGGGTGATTATGGCTTGGTGTTGAATACCTTGACCAAAGCGGCACGCGACACTACCGACTGGTTCTTGATTACCTATCCTTCGCATGTTCCCGAGCAACCGGTGTTCGATGACGAGTCGTTTATTACGGGTGGTATGGGCGCAGATGGTAAGGGCGGTCCGGTGTTCATTGCCGACGATAAATGGGTCGTTCGCAAGCCCGCTCATCTTGGCAAAGGCAATTACACCGACATCGAGCGACGGTTGTATCTGCCGCAATGGTTGCAACACGAATTTTTCCATCATCTGTACCGCATCTATCCCGAACTGAAATTAGAAGTGAACGGACATGATTGGTTCGACCGCAAATTTTGGGCATCCGATTTTATAGGTCAGTTTGAAACCGATTATTATTCCGAAACATTACATAAGCGGTTGCAACGCGATTGTGTGCCGTTGGCAAGAAAACTCATCACCCGAGTCGGTGACGCAAAGCCGGAGTATAAGGCACTTGATATGAGTGAATTGCTCGGTGCGTATTCGCTTGATAACGTACAGAACACATGGCACGAAGCAACAATCATCGAGGAGAACGGCAAATACTATTGGAAGAACAAAGCCAATGTGCGCTGGCAGGTTACGCCCAACTTTGCAGAGGGCAAGTTGGCAACAGGAGCCGATTGTCCATACAAAGGACAGGATTTCTTTATTGAGTTGTATCAAAGTACCGAAGGTGATAATTATCCCGCCGCAGTTTCCTTGAAGTTTGGCGGTGAATCCTACAAGAAGCGGTTCGGTTTGATGCGCGGAACAATTCCTATTGAAATAAGTATGGGAACATATAAACGGGTGCCGAACACCAAACCGGAACACGAGGGGACTATCGGAAAGTCAGGAGGTAAAATGTTCTGGAATAATGGCGGAACCACGTCATGGATGCTTCTCCCCAACTCGACGGAGGAGTACCTGCTAAACACGAATCCCGTCCCCACACCGAACGAGAGATTTCAACTTGTGAATGTTGCATCATTATGCGGTGTTTATACTTTGGGCTTTAAGTACCTTGATTACTATTACTGGAAGCCGAAACGCTTGTCCGGCGATGAATCTCCGCGAGTTGTGAAAAATATAAGCGATGTTGAATTGCAACAGGGATTTGGTACGCATAGTATTTCTTTGCGGGAAGTATTCGAGGATATAAATGGCGACTCATTACTATTGTTCGTCACGAGTTCAGACACCATAGTTGCGAAAGCCCGCATCGAGAATCAAACCCTGCAACTTACAGAGCGCGGCGAAGGCACGACCACGCTGTATGTGATGTCGCTTGATAAGAACGGCGGTCTTGCAGTGGATGAGGTTGATATTCGAGTCAAGAAAAGTACATCAAGTATAAACGAACAGAGTTCAACTCCCTCGCTCACGGTATCACCAACGCCGACGAATGGTATTGTAACAGTATCGGGCTACAGCCAGAGTAGTCGCCTGAAAATTACATCAGTTGCGGGGTACGAAGAAGCGATTCCACGAACTGGTGATGAATCGGTTACTGTCAATCTGCGTCACCTGCCGGCAGGGGTGTACTTTGTGATATGCACCGATATGCTAACGGGCATAGTTCGTTCAGAAAAAATCCTGTATATGCCATAGGGACGGGGCAAAAAATGTATAAGGAACAATGAGAAAACACAGTTCTTGAAGAGATATTCACAACGTACGAAGAACTGCAATCAAAAAGTTGTACATATCGAAGTTCTTGATGCAGAGCAAAGCCCCGCTACGCACTATGCTAAATATGCTTGATGTACATGAATTCCAGATGGTAGTTCGATTCTACTACACCGACCCCGTCAGAAAGTATGTTGTCATCGTGCCTTTTCCTTTTACTTCTATCTCACCGCGTTTCTGAAAGGTGAACGTGGCTTTCAGAATGTCATACACCGATTGCGTGCATTGGATTTTCCCTGTTTCGCCGGTGCTTTCCATGCGGGCTGCGGTGTTCACGGTGTCGCCCCATAAATCGTAGATGTACTTCTTTGTGCCAATGACTCCTGCAATCGCCTCGCCGCTTGCCAAGCCAATCCGCACTTCAATCGGGCTGCCGTCGGGTGTGCGGAGTTTTGCCACTATGCGTTGTGCTTCCAATGCCATACGGGCTGCTGCCTCGGCGTGGTCGGCACGGGTGTTTGGTATGCCGCTCGCCACCATGTACGCATCGCCGATTGTCTTGATTTTTTCAACGCCGTATTTCTCGCTCAGGGTATCAAGCTCGCTGAAAATACTGTTCAGCATTGCAACAAGCTGGTCGGGCTTTGTGCGGGAAGAAAGTTTGGTGAATCCCGCAAGGTCAATAAACATGACAGTGGTGTTCTTGAACATATCCACAATCACCTTCTCTCCTTGTTTCAGGCGTAGTGCTATCGGTGCAGGAAGGATATTCAACAGCAAACCGTTCGATACTGCCTGCTCTTTGTCAAGTGCAACGTTCTTTTCTTCGAGCACACCGTTCAGGCGTTTCTTTTCCTTGTAGTTGCGGTAAATGACAAATGCAATAAGCAGCAATAACACCGAGAGCGCGCTCAATCCCCAAATCAACATGCGCTGGTTGTTAAGTTCAAGTTCACTTGCCTTGTTCTCAAGGTCAAGCACCGTGTTCTCGCGCTGCAGGTAGTCGCGCTCTTGCTCAAGCACGTTGCGTTCGGCGGTAAGGAGGCGGAGTTTTTCAAGCAATGCGGCAAGGTCGCTTTGCTTTTTCAGAATAAGCGCGGGGCTTGCACCGGAACGGATCAAGCTGTCAATCTCGCGTTTCAAGTCGGTGGCGCGGTTGTTTGTCTGCTCGTAGTCGTTGCGGTTTGTGGCAATGTCGTTGTCAATGCGCTGAAGGTTAGATTTCACTAATTCCGGTGTCTTCTTTTCGCGGCGTATGGTATCGGTCATTCGCTGCAACACGGGCGGCAGCCGCCGGATAATCTCATTCCCTTTTGTAATTGCTTCCTGATTCTGCACCTCTAAGTTTTTGACTGTTTTCTGTAAGTCGGTATTCTGTTGCACCACCTTTTCTTTTTCAATCAGCATCTCTTCCGATTTCACATTTGTCATCTTGCGGAGTTCCACTTGGAACACGCCGGGTTTTGTGGTGGGCAGAAGTTTCAGATACACATCGTCTTCATCAAGATTCTCGTAGTAAAAACGCAGCGGTGTGTTGGTGGTAATGGTATGCTTTTGTCCCACACTGTTCCACTTCATGTACTGCTGTGCGGTATCCGAGGGCGCGGCTATGGCTGTATTGCCAATAACCAGCAGCGTACCAACAAGCATGATGGCGCAACATACACGATGGTTGAGGGCACGGGTATCGAATTGTAGGGCGGATGTTCTTCTCATTTTGTATCAAAACATTTAATTCGCGGAGCTTCGGGGAGTTTGTAGAGTGCGGTTGTGCGGTCAATAAACTGACGCAAATCGTTCATCATCACATCGGCGGACTGCGGACTGTCGGCGCAGCGCGAAATCACATTATACACAAGCACGCCGTCTGTATTTTTCTTCGATACAATTTTTGTGTAGGGCAGTTTCTTTCGCACGTAGTCGTGGAGCGCGGTTGCCTGCGGTTTGCTCTCGGTGGAAAGGAACAGCAAGTGGCAGCACCGTCCTTGCCATTCTTCTGTGTCCATCATGGCGGAAACGTTATCCGGTGCCGGGTTCTTCTTCTTTGGTATTTCGGGTGCGGGTTTGCGCTCAACCGTCTTTTCCGGTATGGGAATGATCTTCTTCTCCGCAACAGCAAGTTCCACTTTCGGGGTCTCCACTTTCGGGGTTTCTTTTATGATTGTCTCTTTGGGCGGAGCATCAACAACCGGCACTGTTGCTACAACCACCGCACGCATTGTGCCTGTGACAAGGGTATCGCTACGGTAGAGCGTTTCCGTAATAATCATCTCGCTGCCCGCAAGTTCCGAACTGCGGTCAATCCGTGACATCCCTGCGCGGACTATGGTTGCAGTTGTTGTCGAGTCCGTTGTTCGCAGTGTGTCAATCTGTTCTTTGTAGATTATTCTTTCGCGAGGTTTTGGCAGTGGCGAATAGCGGAGTCCGATAGACGGCGTGATGCTATTCACCGACCATGAAAGGTTTTTGACAACCGGTGTCAATCCATAGGAAAAGGCAACCGACGGAACAAGAAGAACAGTGCTTTTGGCATTCATTGGTAATTCATAACTGATACCGCCGAACGCTGACATCAGGAACTGAGATGCTTGCGGCAATGTGCCCGCTGATTGATTGCGAAGGCGTGAACGTGTGTCGTTCCCTGCGGCATCGAGAAAACTGACGAAGCCGTCGCTTGGCTGAGTGATGCGCTCTTCCTGCTCGTACTGCGGGTTGAGCAAATACCCGAACTGCGCTCCCGCCTGCACAAAGAATCCGTTGAACACACGCACCGAGACAAAGGGATCGAAACTCACGGTGCGGAGCGTTGCTTTTACTGTATGGGTGAACACGCCGTTGGCGGTTTGTCCATTAATTGCAACAGGTATCGTTTCATCTTTTGTAAGCGTTCCGTTCAGCGCATTCAACCCAAGCCGGAATCCCGCAAGAAAGAACGACGACACCGGTATCTCGGCAACGGTCTGCACCTGCAATCCGTATCCTGTGCCTGATTCAAATCGCGGGCAGCAATTCGGCACGCCCGGCAATTCACGGAAATCGGCACTGTGCATTGTCCGGTTTAGTCCGATATTCAGTCCGTAGCGCGCACGAAGCGTATCGCCCGCACGGGCTGAGCAATACAGACAGAGTACAAGCAGTATCGTTGTGAAAGCGTATCGCCGTCGGCTCATCGCATAACCTCCAGTCGTTTGGTTATGACGTCGGTTGCTGTTCGCAAGACCAGTACATACGTTCCTGTTGCCATGTCGGCAAGATTCAGTTTCACGGTAGAACGTCCGTAGGGCAATTCTTTTTTGAATTCTGTGCGTAGTGTCCTGCCGGTGATGTCCACAATCTCAAGCGAGGTCTCGCCCTTCTCGAACACAACAAGTTCAAGATCGGTATCGGTATGGACAGGGTTTGGCGAGATGGTCATGCTTTGTGCTTGCGAGCGCGACGTGACAAGCCGTGCACCTCCGGCGTAGCATACACCAAGCAGTTTGAACTCACCGCTGAGCGTATCCACCTGCACTTGCGCGCCTTGCGTTTGCACATTAATGATGCGGATGTCGGTAACGGAATCATTGCCCAGCATAGCGCGGAACTTGAGTATGCCAAGCCGATCTGTTCCGGGCTGCGGCGCAAACACCACATCTATGCGGCGGATATTATTCACAACTGTTCCTTGCGGTGTCGGCTCGACCGGTTCAAGCATTGTTGCGTTGAACTCGATGGTTGTTTGTATCGAGCGCACCCCCGATTGCAGGACGGAGGCGCGGTTCAACAGGTCGAGCGGTATGTCGGCAATCTCGCCCGGATAAGCTTCGGCATCGCGTGTTTGCAGGATGGAGCGCGGTCCGTTGCTGCGGATAAACGCAGTTACACCAAGCGTGTATGTTCTATTGCATGAATCGGTATCTATGAATTGTTCGGAGTATTCGCCGGGTTGCGCGGCTCCGGCAAATTGCACACGGGCTTGCGCTGTTACGCCGGGCGGTACGGGGTTTGGCTGAACTTGATCAATCACAAACCGACCGCGACGAATAGGTACGTCGAAGAATATCGCCCGCGAGCCATCGTTGGTAATATCGAAGGGTTTCACATCGGGAGTGTTGGGTGCTATTGTGTCGAAATTCACAAGCGATGTTGAGAAACGGAAACTGATGCGCTCGTTCAGCACGCTGAGGACGATTGTTGTAACACCGCCCGGTGCATTGGCAGCATTCGAGACGAGTTCCATCGCCGCCTGACGAAGACCAACCAGTGCCGCCGGAATATAACGCACTTGAATGTCGGCACTTTGGGTTGCCGCAATAGTCATTTGCTTTGCCGATAGAACCGAGTACTCGTTTTGCGCCACACCGCTGAACCGGATGTCGGTTATATCAAGAGGCGCATTGCCGTTGTTGGTGACAGTGATGAGGGTATCGCGTGTGTTGCCGCAGAAAATCGGTCGCAGGTTCAGGGCACTGAGTGATTGAATCACCGGAGCGGTTCCGGCAAGGACGGTGGCGTTCAGTTGTAATGCCGTCGGCTTGGCGCAGCTATCAAGCAGGTTGATTGTGCGCGAGTAATTCCCCGCTGTAACAGCGGCAATCCGCAGCACTGCATTGGCTTTGCCACCCGGCGGTATCGGCAGCGGTGTAATACTTTCAAGGGTGAACTCGCCCGATGTAACCGGCACGGTGAAGTTCACAGGAATTGCACCGGTGTTTGTAATCGTAACAGTTTGGGTTGTCGAGATATTCTGCGGTATTCCCGTAAAGGTGACCGTGGTTGCAGAGAAGCTGTATTGCAGGCGGTTTGCCGTCGCGCTCAATGCTATCGTGTCGCTTGTTTTATTATCAGCGTTCGAGCTTACCACAAGTGATGCTATGCTTGCGCCGCTGCCTGTTGGCGTAAAGCGCACAAGGATTGAACTTGTTCCAAGCGGGGCAATGGTGAACGGGCTGAATCCGACGACCGAGAACTCACCGGCATTCGTCCCGATAAGCGTGGCATTGCTGACACGAAGCGTATCCAATCCGCCGTTGCGTATGGCTATTAACGTATCCCTTGCAGCCGCGCAAACAACAGGTGCCATTTGAACTGTTGCCGGACTGATGATAACCGGCTTGTTGGATTGCACCTGCGCGGAAATACGCAGCGTCCGGTTTAGCCCGCACGTGTCGGCAAGCTGAATCGAATCGCTGACAACCGTACCCGACGGCGCACCGGCAAATACGACGGTAACAACCGATGTATCGTTGGGCGGAGTGGGGTTGGGAACAACCGAGGTAATACTGAGTGTGCCTTTTGTAACAGGCACGTTCCACCGCAATGGAATCGAGCCGGTATTGGCAAGTTTCAATGTTTGCGTTGCGGGTGTTGCAGGCGGTACTGAGATAAAATCAACTGTAGTGGATGATAATGTATAGGCAACCCGCTGCGATATGCCCGTTATGATAATTGTGGTTTTACCGTTGTCGGCATTATCGGCGTTCGAGCTGATAATCAGTGATGCGACGGCAGTACCCGGCGCGGTTGGTGTGAATCGCAAAGTGATGCTGTCGCGCCCGCCGTTGGTAATCGGGGCAGAGGGTTTGCGAAGAACGGTGTATTGCGCCGCACCTGTTCCGGCAATTGTTACATCGGTGATGGATAAATCCGCCAAACCGCCGTTGGTAATGTAGATGGTCGTATCAACTGTTCCGGTGCAGAGATTGGCTGCAACAGGCAGCGAGGCAATCGTGCTGATAATGGGCTTGGGCGATTGCACGACTGCTGTCAGCCGGACATCAATCGTCTTGCCACAGGTGTCGCGCAGTTGGCATGTTGTATCGTGCACTGATGCAAGCGCACCGCCCAAAAAGCGGAACGTGATTGTTGCCGATGAATTCACCGGAACGGGATTCGGAGCAACGCTTTGCAGCACCCACCGACCCAACGTACGCGGCACATCGAAACGCATCGGCACAGTGCCGGTATTATTGATGAACACAGTTGTGTCTTTTTGTGTGTTGGCAGGAAGGTTAAACATCTCAACAATGCTCTGGCTCAGGTAGAAATTCGCTTCGTCGCGCACACCGCTTAGTTGTATGTCAATGTTCCCACTTGCCACATTTTCCGCATCGGTCTGGAAACGAAGTGTTGCCGAACGGCTGCCGACGGCGGTTGGTGCAAAGCGCACAGTGACCGCAACGCTATCCACTGCATCGAGTGTATCGGGGGTTTGATAGCCGACCACACGGAAGAGGGCGGAGTCGGGACCGAAGATGCGCGTATTGCGTACAATCATCGGCTTCGTGCCGTTCGAGCGGAGCATGATAACGGTATCGCGTGTGAATGTGGAAGCGCAGACATCGAACGGAAGGTTTAGCGAGGCAACCGACGACGTGCCGCGTGCCACGGCAAACCCTTCGCCCATCACTAATAATGTGGACGGCGAACCGGCAACATTGTGTGTGAAGCGAATGGCGGAACTTGTCCTGCCGACGCGGACCGGCGCAAACCGCAGTGACATGGCACGCGATTCACCGGCTGCAAGTGTAAAACCGCCGCCACCTGTTTGAATGTTGAATTGCTCTCTGTCGGGTCGTCCTATAACCGTCGAGGATATTGTCATTGGCGCAGTGCCTGTATTGCGGAGCGTGGCGGTGAGTGCCGTATCGCGGCGGGTGGTTATCTCAACCCGACCAAAATCTATGATAAGCGGACTGACAGTGGCAACTGCATTTATTCCGTCGCCGGTCAGTGTGCCGCGCGACGTATCACATTGGTTGATAACACGCAGTTCGGCGGTCTTTACGCCGCTTGATGCTGGTGTGAAGCGAATCTCGATGGGGCGGCACGCGCCGGGTGCAAGAATGCCACGCCCTATTCCGGCGATAATCTCGAAGTTATTGGCGTTTGCTCCGGCAAGGAACACGCTGTCAATGCGAAGCGGGGCGGTTCCCGTATTGCAGAGCATCGTTGCAACAAGCGAATCGCGGCTTTCGCCAACCTGCACTTGGTTAAAGTTCACATTGCGTGTGGTTGCCTGTGGAGTGGCGATGCTGAACGCCGCATCGGAGCTGTCAATTTGCACCGGCTCGCGCTCCAATTTCCACATCCGCGCCGTGCCTTCGGGTGCCGATGTGACAGCAATGGTCTTTGTGCTGTCCATCACCATATAGTTGATGTTGCCGGTATGTCCGCGGAACAGCCGGTACTGTCCCATTCCGGGCAGGTTGCGTGATACCAACGTATCGTTTTGTGCGCCGACAAATCTGCCCGCCGCGCTAATCTGCGGGTACTTCGTTGCGTTGCGCGAGGCAATCACCGTACCAGTGCTTGCATTGATGACGGTGGCGGTATTATTTGCATCGTGGACGGTGATGGTCGCTTCATCATTGCTGACTGCCATCGAGCGTATTTGCTGAATGCCCGACGAACTGTAATGCGTGGCGATTAACGCGCCCGTACTTGCATTGTACGAACGGATAGTGGGAACACCCGCCGCCATGCCGAACGTGTAGAGTTTTGTGCCGTCCTTGTTCTGCACATGCCCGTGCATCCTATACCCGACCGTTGCAAACCGCCGGATAAACGCGCCGCTGTTGGAGTATAGCCGCGTTTGCGACGAGTCCTCGCTGCCCTCGGCAAACCGTCCCGTCAGATACACATTATTCGTTCTGTGTGCAAAGCTGATAAGTTGCGAAAACGACCAATCCATTGCCCATGCCGGAACGCTGTACCCAAGTCCGGTGGTTGCCGCCGCTACTGCGCCGGTGGATACGTTATACAGGGTAAGCTCGCTTGTACTGAGATTACCGGTGGTTGCCAGTTGCGAGCCGTCGTGATTGAGTGCGATGCGGGCTTCGCCGTTCATAGGAACAATCCCGAAAAAACTGCGGGCTGTGTCCACTGTTTGCGTGTTCCAGACAACCGCACGCAGGTCGCCGCCTTGCAATGCCGATGAAGCGGTGACGATGCGGTTGCCCGACGACGACACAGCGACATGGGTAATTGTGCCAGAGTTATTGCGCTTGTATTCAAAGATTGACGACGTTGCCAATGTTGTTGGATTCAACTGATACACCCTGTTGCCGCCCGGTCCTCCCGTTAGCAATACCGAATTGCCATTGGGGCGGTGGGTAACAAAGTTGTAAAAGCTTGCAACAGGAGTGGCAATCGTTGCGATAACAGAGCCGTTCGATGCATTTAACCGCTGAACGCCCGAACCGTCGGCACACACAATTGACGTACCGTCGGGACTCCATGATACGGAGGTTGAGGTAGTGGAATTTGCCTGCCAAACCAACGCACCCGTGCTTGCATTATACACATATACTGTTCCATTTGCAGCAATTGCCAGTTGAGTTCCCGCCGGATTAAATGCCGCGTGATATCCACCATGGTTATACGTTGCGATAATTGCGCCCGTACTTGGATTCCATAAATAGCATTGCGCCAAATCACACGAGACAACACGCGAGGCATCGGCAGAATATCCGCAATACGTTACCTGTGCGTCATGCGCCCTGAATGTGCGAACCGTATCGCCGGTGGCAAGGTTCATGATAACCGCCCAGTATTTCGACAATCTGTCCACAGCACTGACAATAGCCAGGTTGTTATTCGTGGGATGGTATCCCATGGTGAAATAGCCGCCGCCACTGGATTGACCAAGTAACAGAAATGGGTGAATCGCAACTGTGCGAATCGTTGCCCCTGTAGTCGGGTTCAAGCAATCAAGGGCATAGGGAAGCACGTTACATATCTCATTACCATCCGGTCGCCAATATGCGTAGTTACCCACCGCAACTTGAAAACGCCGGAGTGTATCATTAGTGGCGGCATTCCATATCACCATCCCGCTCTGTCCGTTGTTGCCATTCAGACACAACGAAAGAACCTCGTTGCTTGCCGGCGACGGATGCGGCTGCGTCCAATTCAGCGGTGCGTAATGTCCGTTCCTGAATACCGTAACGCTGTCGGGTCGGTAGAACTTGATATGCGACACACGTACACGAAGCTGCGAACCCGATAGCGACGGCGGTGTTTTGATTTTGTATTGAAACGTACCGAATACGGTGTCCTTGAGTGTTTGCCACGTCAGCCCGTTGTTCTGCGATACCTCGATATTCACCGTATCGCTTTGCGGAATCCCCGTCCAACGCACGGTGAGCGAATCACATGTAGAGACAATCTCGCCCCCGTTCGGCTCGACGACTTGCAATGTGCGCGTAGAAAGTGTTCGCGGTGCAAAGCCGCCATACAATCCCGCAAACGTGGTATTGCACCCGTTGTTCTGAAACGTCACATCGGCATATTGCTCGGATGAATCGGTGGGCGTGAAGCGGATGGTGACAATTCGTGTTTGTCCGGTATTCAGTGTGAAGGGCGGCGACGACCCGCCCCAGTTTGTAATCGTAAATCGCGTATTGCTTATGCTCGCCCCTGTTACGTTCAGCGGTGCGCCGTTGCACGTCAGCGTCACGGTTTGGTCGGCGGTTGCCGGGGGCGCAACCCCGCCATACGCACGGACAACCGGCGAAACAGTCAGTGCAGGTTTTGCATCCGCAGGCATTGTATAGGCGGTGTCGTAGGTAATGGACTGCGACGCAATTTCGATATTCAACGGTACTCTCTCGGCGCAGACCGGCACAGCAGTCCACGATACAGTACACGGTGTGATGTTCGCTTCTTTCAGAAGAATCAAGCGATAAATCCGCTGAAGCTGTTCGAGCGTGCTTACATTACCGAACGCAAGCCCGCCCGTTTGCGTGGCAACATTTTGCAGAATGGAGGGAATGCCCATTTCAAGGGCAATGCAATACACGGTGATATTATTGCTTGTTGCGGTATTGATAATCTGCGATTGGTTGCCTTGACCAATACCGTCAGTCAGAAAAATAACAACACGTTTGTTTCTGCCGTTTTGAGCAATACGAAGCGCACCGCCCGGCGCATTCAAAAAGCCAGCGTCATAATTCGTTCCGCCAAAGGGCTGCAGTGAATCTATCGCAGCGTTTAAAAGCGTCCTGTTCCGCGTGAAGTCCTGATTGAGATACGAAAAATTATCAAAACTCGTTATCGCCACTTCGTCGCGGGTGGCATCAGTGAACGTAATTCCCGCTCTTGCCGCATCCTTGGCAATCGCCATCCTGTTACCGATGTTCATCGAAGACGAGACATCAATCGTAAAGACCACCGACATATCCTGCCGTGACGAACCGGAGCCACTGCATCCGGTTACCGCCGTTACTGTGCGTGACTGGTTATTCTCGCGTATGATGAACTGTGACGGCGTTAGGTTTCGTATCGGGTTTTGGCTTGCATTCAATGCCCAAAACTGTACGCTGACAGTCGGGTATGCCGAAACATCAACCGCACCGTATTGCACGAACGTTTGAGCAGATGCAGGTGCTGAGATTGCGGCGTAGATTGTAAGAAAGAATAACAAGTACTTCATCGTATGTTCCCCTACGAATTAAAAGTGTGGTGAGTATTTCATACCCTTTGCAAGATACACTCTGCAATCAATTTATATCATCAATTTTAAGCAACCATGATTACCGCCACACACAACAATCCCCCGCCGCTGCATGAAGAACGACGGGGGATGATATTATGGTCTTGAGGTGGGTGCGTGCGGAGTATTATGCCACCGCTTCGTGTCCCATTGATTGCATCACCGACTCGGTATCAATGCCCAATCCCTTGGCAATGGCTGCACCCAGATTGGCATCGGCGCGGAACCAATGACACAACTGACGGTTCAGGATTTCCTCACGCTTCGGTCCGCTTACACCGCTCATTGCACCCACGATATTGCTGATGGTGTTTGCCTGTTGGTCGGGTGTCATCAGGCGGAAAAGATTACCCGGTTGGGTATAATGATCGTTCTCGCCCTCGGCGTTGCGGTCGTACCAATCGGCGACGGATGTTCCCAAATCCCAATTCGGGCTTTTGTATTCTTTGTCTGCCACAATATTATCAAAACTGTTCGGGAAATAGTTCGGCGCCGAGCCGCCGTTTCCGTTCACCGCCATTGCGCCGTCGCGTTGGTAGTTATTCACGGCAAAGGGACAGCGATTCACGGGGATTTGCTCGTAGTTGCCGCCCAAACGGTAGCGATGCGCATCGGGGTACGAAAGCAAACGACCTTGCAACATTTTATCGGGTGAGTATCCGATACCGTCCACAACGTGTGCGGGAGCGAATGCGGATTGCTCAACCACGGCGAAGTAATTGTCGGGATTCTCGTTGAGTTCCAGAACGCCCACATCAATGAGCGGGAAGTCGGCGTGTTCCCACACTTTGGTCAGGTCGAAGGGATTCCAGCGGAACGTCTTTGCTTGCTCTTCGGTCATGATTTGCACTTTCAGCGACCATTTCGGGAAGTCGCCTTTGTCAATACTTTCCACCAAGTCGCGCTGCGCCCAATCCGCGTCCAAGCCCTTCATGCGGCTTGCTTCGGCATCGGTGAAGTTCTTGATTCCTTGCTGCGTCTTGAAGTGGAATTTCACCCAAAAACGTTCGCCGTCTTTATTAATGAACGAGAACGTATGGCTGCCGTAGCCGTTCATCGTGCGGTAGGAATACGGCGTGCCGCGATCGCTCATCAGTATCAGCACTTGGTGGAGCGATTCGGGGTTGAGCGACCAGTAATCCCACATCATCGTCGGGCTTTTGCAGTTGGTGCGCGGGTCGCGTTTTTGCGTATGGATGAAGTCGCCGAATTTCTTGGGGTCCTTGATAAAGAATACCGGCGTGTTGTTGCCCACCAAATCCCAATTGCCGTCTTCGGTGTAGAATTTCACGGCAAATCCACGAGGGTCGCGCTCTGTGTCGGCACTGCCTTTTTCGCCTCCCACGGTCGAGAAACGCAGGAACACGCGGCATTGCTTGCCTACTTTGTTGAAGAGTTTTGCGCGGGTGTACTTACTGATGTCATTTGTGACGGTAAATGTGCCGAATGCGCCCGAACCCTTGGCGTGAACCACGCGCTCGGGAATGCGCTCGCGGTTGAAATGCGCCATCTTTTCATGCAGGATGTAGTCCTGAAGCAGCACGGGTCCGCGCGGACCGACTGTCATGGAGTTTTCGTTTTCGTAATACGGCGCGCCGGATGCCGTCGTCAGTTTGTTGTGTGTCATAAGCGTATCGAAATAATATGAATAAGAAACAGATTGTTTGTTACGGATAATGATGTGATTCGACCTGCCGCCCTCGTGCCATTGTGTTCATCATTCCTTTGATTGTACGGCATATCCCCACAGATTCCCTTTGACGAAAGCCCGCAGGAATGATTGCCGGATTTTCGCCACCGCCACAACGTGTGCTTTGGGGGAATCGTTCCTGTTCCGTTCGTGCATTTCCTATTTTTGACAAAGCCGTCATGTTTGATGCGTCCGGCATCCCGCTATCACACAAACCCGATAGACCTATGAACACTCTTCATTCATTCGCTCTGCTTGTACTGACAATCATCATACTCGCAGGTTACTCCGCGCCGGAGGCATACAGCCAAACATCATCACGCTACTTAGCCGATGCCGTTCCCATGATGCAATGTGAGGGGAGCGCAGTCCGTATTGCCAATCCGTTCTACCGGTTCACAACCAAACTGACCTACAAGGGCGACATAAAGAACGATACCGCCACAGGAAACGGTACGGCGGTGTGGATGTATGGCAGCGATACCATCATGGTATTCACTGGAGAATTTCTGGGCGGCAAGATGCACGGTGTGGGAATAGCGCAGTATCCGCTTATGGGCAAAGTATATAAAGGCAAATGGCAGGAAGGCGTTCCTCTTGGATTCTTCGAGAAGGATAGTAGTCCTGCCGATAGAGTGTTCTCACCACCACCCCAATCGCCTGCAGCAGAAGATGTACGGAATGGTGAATACATACCAACTAGTGGAGAGTTCACAGCACTTGAGATTGCACCTGAT
>JAEUSO010000002.1 GCA_016788605.1 Candidatus Kapaibacterium sp.
GCAATCGTGCGGATTGCTTTCTCCTTCATTTCGTCGCGTTCGGTTTCCGCCGCATTCAGTTTTGCGCGGAGTTCTTCCACTTCCTTGGCAAGCAGGCGTGCTTCCTCGGCGGCATCGCTTATAGAGTCAGTTGCTACGTGCTGTTGCGGCGTATCACCCTCGGCGTGAAGATGCACGTCGTTGATGTCGGTGTTTGTGGTGGCGGCAACCGTCGGGTCGTCGCCGTCGGTTGTTTTTTCATCGGGACGGATGTACGAATTATACACGTCTTTGAGTTTGGTAGCCGCCGAGCGAAACGGCTTTTGTTGGTCTTCCATATTGATACGGGTGTTAATCAGGTTATACAACGTGATTGATGAGGGAATCATCAGCACGAAGCGGCAAAATTACAAGGAAATAGCCGCCTGCTGCATTCAGTTGCGATACGATGCACAACCTTCGCGTTTATTGTAGAAGGATATAGGGGAGAGTGGTGAGAGTGATGATGAGCCAGGTGGAGTGAACGGAAATCTATATCTCAAGAAACAAACCACTACCGCACTACAACAAACGGGATGTCCTTTACAAGAGAGCCGGCGCGGACACGGAGAACATATCCCGCACTCGGATACCCGCGCAAATCAACATAGTGGCGCTGAATAGCATTGGCATTCATATTCTCGCCGGATACTACATGCTGCCCTAACGTATTATAGACGGAGTACGTATAACCCGATACATCTGATGGATTGTATATCCAGATGCCTGCATCATTCTTCTCTGTACCGATATGCCAATCGTTATTATCCGCCGAGAGTACAGGCGGTGTGGCGTTCCATCGCAAGGCAAAAACATTTACCGTGGCAGATCCATCAAAAATTGGATTTCTTATGGGACTTATTGCCAAGGTATCGTACTTCCCACGGGATACGTCAGCCACGAGTATCATTGAGTCGGTATATGGCAATATGTGCATATAATTCCGTTCGCCGCTGCCATCCTCGACGCGGTATCTTTTACTAAACTCGCGGTAGAAAAGCAACTCGTCCTGATAGTTATACCGGCTTACGATTGTCCGTAACTTTCCATCCGGGTAGGGTTCTCCAATCCATGTGTCACGAGGGGTGGAAAACCGGGCATATCCGCCCAAGCAATATCCGCCGTGGTCTGTTGCCACAACTGATTGGTAACTGTGTATGTCGGGATGTGGGAATGTCTTCAGTGTCATGCACGTATGGTCGGGGCGAAGGCGGAGAAAGAATGAATTTGTCATAGAGCATCCCTCTGCCCTTGGGGATGTTACCGATAGACCGCTTGATGACAGCGTACCCCTGTAACGCCCGGTAATAAGTGTGTTACCGTAACTGTCTATTGCCAAGCCACCAGCCACCATCAAATCAGTTGACGTAGCAATATCCCCGGCATACAGTTGGTTGCCGTCGGTATCCCATTCATGGTATCCTAACCGCCACGTTTTGTATTCGCAGCTACTTATAGTGCTGTATGTGCCTGCGCTGATTATCAGTGATACCGTGTTGTTTATCCTGTTGTATGCCAATCCCGTCAGCTCCCCGTAATCATCGCTCCACATATTGAATGATTTAATCCATTGCGTAGAAAGGGTACTATCAATTTTTGCAAGGAAATATGATGGCGACAATGGGGATCGAATAGGAATACCGTCCCAATTCATTGAGAACCGGTAGTATTTGCCTATTGCATAGATTGCACCAGCGGAATCAACACTAACTTGTTCAAAGTCAAGTTGACGGGTATCGGTAAATTGTTTGAACCGGGTAAGTTTTCCACTCGGCGAAAAACTGATGCCTGCCACACCGTCGAAGTCATCGGTTTTCAATGTGTCGTTGCCAATCGAAGCCCACCTCGAAAAGTAGGTGAAGACATTGACCGTACCATTCGGCAGTATGGCAAGCTTAGAGAACGGTCGGTAATAGTTTAAAGTAGAGGGCGAGAAATTCACTGTTTGCAGCCAAAGCAATTTTGCTTCAGGCGATAGGCATACGATCTGAAGTTTTGTGCCGAATGTCGGGTTTATCGGCGGTGTGGGGAAAGCCACATCATTCTTGAGGAATGAGAGCCAGTCCATGTCTTTTGAAGTGATAAAACTGACGACGATACTTCCGTCATTGCGTTTCTTCATATCGTGGATGGGCATCCGGTCGCTTTCATATCCGCCTGCTTGCTGAATTGCTTCATACCACTGCATGTCAGTTGATTGTGCGCGAAGCACGGGTGTGGATAGGACAAGCAGCAGGAATAACCAATAATGCGCCGACCACAAATGACGTTGCGTTCTTTGGGATTTCATACTAATAGTTGTAAAAGGGTATGGTACTATAGTTACCTGTTGTGAACCTTACGGTAGCATAGTATATGCCCTGCGGTATGCCCGTTTTGTATTGTATCGATGATGTCTGTCCTCCCGTTTGCACTATGCCAACGTCTGCTTGTCTTCCAAGCAGGTCATACACCTGAACGCTTTCAATCGGTTGTGTTATACTTTCCAATGAAAGAATGCCATTCCTCGAATTGACGCGGACATCTGTTGCGCCGCCCGACGGCGAAGTCCCGCCCCGAAGCTGCAATGCAGTATTATAGCGGTAAAGGGAGTAATCATACTTTCCGTCAAATCCAAAGAAATACAGTTGGTTGTTATCGCATATCATAAAGTTTGTCGTCGTCCATCCTGCACCGTCGTGCATATCTTCCACAAGCCGCGTACCCTGTGCCGTGCCGTCTGTTTCGTAGAGTTCTTTCCCATGAACGCCATCATCGGCAAACATATACACGCGGTTATTACAACTGCACGGAGGTGTATCAAAGGCAAACATGGATGACTGGGTTATGTATGGGTTGATGTCCTTCAGCATTTCGATATTGTTGGTCTTGATATTCCAGACCCACAATTCGCATCCATGCAAGGGGTCTTGATTCCTGAAGACGATGAGAGAGTCGCGCAATATCCTAAAGGAGTTCTGTACTTGAGCATCGGATTGGTTTTCTAAGATTGTATCGTTTTGTCCGGTTGAAAGAGTAATCCGGTGAAAAAGCAAGTCCCATGAGCTATAATTATACCGTATGGAGCTGCCGTAGCCGTAGCCGTTGGCAATATGATGTATTTTAATCTCTCCGAGTGGTAAGGGGATGAGCGATGTTCCCGCTTTTGTTCCGTCGGTCATCCATGAATACAGGGGTTTGCGTTCACCCCAAACATATTGAGTTGAACTAAGTATTGCACGAACGCCATCGGTGTAGGTGTATTGCGAAATGAGCGTAGATGTCGAAGCCCGCATGGTGTCAAGATACACACCGTCTTTCGAGAAAAAGTAGAGCGTTGAATCGGTTGCCATAACCGTACCTGATGCCAGCGGTTGTATAAGTAGTGCGGGTAGTGAGCTATAGGGCTGTTTTATAGGACCGAACACATACGCAGTATCAATTTGCCTGCTTTGCTTATTGATTCGGGAATACACATACGGTTCGGTGATATTATCGCCGGTTGCACGAAACACAACATGAACAAAATCCTGCGATAACCATAACCGTTCCACCCGAACACCTTGTGGAATTGCTCTGTTACCCCATATATACGTCCCTGTCACTAAGGGATGCACACGGTACGTGCCGCGCTCGGTTCCGTCGGTTGCCCACACGCTATGCCGACCATAAGAACTATCGCCCGTAAAATATAAGATGCTGCTTGTGCTGTCATAAGCGTGGCGTTTGCCGTACTCTTCAACAGTGGAGTTTAAGCGGACTACACCGCTTTGTGTTTGGATAAGCGGAAATGTTCCTTGGGTTGTTCCATCAGTAATATAGATGCCACCCGGAAGACCTGCCAGTTCGTGTGTAAATAATGTAAAGCGCGGCGTTGGTATAATCTGATAATCCCGGTAGCCGGAACCGTCGGATGAATCCACCCAGTAAATGTGTTGAATCTGACTAAATGCTGATTGTATGGAACACATACATAAAACTGCCAAAGCACACCGGATAACGAATGAATGGAGCATCGGGAGAGGAGTTTGAAATCTATAACATCTGGTTGAAGGCAAAAATACAGCACGATGAACATCTGTGAGGTAAGAGTGTCGGTTATACACGTTGCGTCATAACTCATGTTAACGACTGGTGTTTATCTGATTCTTTCTGCTACTCCGCAAGCAGTTTCTCCAACGTGTCGCGCCATTGCTTCTCAACTCCGTAACCCTTGGTGTAACCGAAGAGATAATAGCGCAGCCGTCCGTTGCGGTCGAGAATTGCAAAACTTGGCGCACCCGCCTTGAACTCATCAGCTATGGGTTGGGTATTCATGAACACCGGCATACTGATCGGACTGCGCTGAAGGTATTTCCCGACCTGCGATGCTGACGTATCAACCACATTCAGCCCGCGAAACGCCACTCCCTTTGCTTGAAACTCCTCGGCAAGTTTTTGGACTTCAGGTTGAGCCAATTCTGAATAACGACAGCCGATACGCCAGAAGAACAGAAATGTTGCCTTTGCTTGCGGCGAATACAACGGGTGTGTCGAGCCGTCGAGTGCAGTAATCTCACGCTGGCTGAAGACAGTGTCAATCGGTACTGGTGGCGGAGGGGGTGTAAGCGATTGCTTCGGTGCTTTCTGTTGTGTGCGTGTAAAGCTGCGGTATTCATCGCGTCCGAAGGGAAACGTGAAAAGGTTCTTCGCAATCGGGATGTTGAGCGAAGCGTTGTTGCATGAAAACGTAAAGCGTTGCATAGAGCCGCCTGTTGAGCGAACTTTACTCTCGATTGTATAGCCAATCAGCATCCCGTCTGCTTCGCGGATTCTGTAGGTTGTGTAGCTGGTGTCGAAGTCGCCATCGGGTAGTTCAACGAGTGTGATGTCCCATACGCGGTTGCTTTGCGTAGAGCCGGCGGTTGAGCGGACAGTTCTCCCGGTTGTAGAGCCAATCAGCATCCCGTCTGCTTCGCGGATCCGGTATGTTGTGTAGGTTGTGTCGAAGTCGCCGATGGGTGTTGGCTTCATCCTGATTGCAAACGATGTCGTCTGTGCATCGAGGAGCGTTTCCTCAAGGTCGAAGAATACATCACGTACCCATGTGCCGAGATCGCCTTCTCCTATTCTCTCAATGTCGGCGTGTTTTGTGAATTCTGTTACTGTTTTCGTCTTCTTACTCACCACGCTTAGTTTTCCGTTTGCCATCACGAATGATTCTTTGGTTGAGTCATGATAGAAGTACGCAAACGAAATGCGCTGCTGTTTGGTCTTGCCGCGCTGCGCGAAAAGTGTAAGTTGTTGGGTAACAGCCGGACCGGCTGCCGGTTGCATGGTATATGTAACGTCCGTGAGGAGCGATGCCAAGCCCTTGTGAGTTTGTGCGGCTTTACGCAGCAGCAGTAGCGCGTCGGGTGAAGTATTGCCGTGGTTGCGGTTCTGCGCCACGGCATTGCACACAACCGATGCGAAGAGGAGAACGAGGATGATGTATGCAGACATTCTTAATGCGAGGTATGATGCCGGATAAAGTTGGTTACATCTATGTCAGTTTTTCAGAGTGAACTCATGAAAAATAAGATTTCTTACAATACTACAGTGACAATAGCTTTAATCTAATTGATGATGAGAAGATAGCAGAGCAGATGATGACTCTGCAAACCTGATGCACATGAGCAGTATTCCTATTCGTTTGCACCATACCCGACCCTTCTTTACACACACGTAACAATCGGTAACACAATGATAATATGCACACCATACTCCGGTTGCAGTGCTTCGGTAGTTTCGTTGCCATGGACGCAAGTATATTCGATGAAAGCAAGTGCTTCATCCGCGAACAAGGAACGAAAGGTTTTGTTGTATTATTATTATTCAGTGTTATGAAACAATTGATTCTCCGTCTGGCATTTCTGGGAACAGGAATCGCCGCTATTTCATCCGCCGCTGTCGCACAGGCAACATTCCCGCCGGTTGACACATCATTCAATGTCCGCACTGTTGTTGTGCCGCCATCACCGGTAACAATGAGACCGATATTTGTGGGCGGCAAAGACACAGTGGTAGCTGCAAACGGTCAGCGAACGCTTGCCAAACAATGGCACGACTTCATCGGATATACGCCCATTAATCCGCAAGCCCCGAACGACTCGGCATGGATTACCATCAACCACGAAATGAAGCTCCGTGATGATATTCTTGGTGATGGCGGCGGGATGACGGTCTTCAAAGTGAAGCGTCAGGCAAACGGTAATTATGTAGTGGACGGTGCTTTCCGCAACGTTGATTTTTCAGCGGTGGGCAATACAGTTGCTAACTGCGGTGGTATCAGCACACGCGACGGTCGTATTTGGACGGCTGAGGAATGGCAGCAAGCATCAAATGCAGACCTGAATACAGGGTTGTATCCGCTCGAGGGCACAGATACTGTGCTTGTTTCATCAGGTGCGGGTATTGGTTTTGGTGCACGGGCGGGTCTTGGTATCCGCGATACATCCGATTGGTCAATCCCGCAGGGTGCTGCTTTTGCCGGTCGTAGCATAAAGAAGTTTCAAAATTTCAATTGGTTGGTCGAGATTGATCCCGCACAAGCAAAAGCAGTACGGAAAATGTATAACTGGGGTCGCTTCGAGCATGAAGGCGGTGTTGTCATGCCCGATAACCGCACGGTGTATCTGACCGATGATTTCCAACCATCTGTATTCTTCAAATTTGTTGCGGAATCAGCCGGTAATTTCAACAGCGGCACACTCTATGCCTATAAGCAATCGGCTGACGGGCAAAGCGGTTCGTGGGTGGCGATTGAACAGGATATTGACTCCCTTGTGCAAGCCCGCAATGTGGCGCTTCGCAAAGGTGCCACTATGTTCACCCGTTTCGAGTGGATTGAGGAAGTGAATGGTAAAGTGTATATCACAGAAACCGGTCGTGATAATTCGGGCAATGTTTTCAAGGATGGCATCCGTATGGGTGCAACGCTCGCAAAACACCTTATGGACAGGGATGTGTACACGGGACCGTTTCCCGATTCAACAACATCACGCCGTGATACTGTGATTCAGGATTACTATGGTCGTGTGCTTGTGCTTGACCCTGCAACCGACAAAATAAGCGTATATCTTGAAGGCGGGAAGGCATCCAATTATTCTGAAAATAAAATTCACCTCTCGAATCCCGACGGTCTGGTTCACTGGCGTATAAAAGGAAAAGATTTTCTCGTTATACAAGAGGATTTGAATGGACGTAGTAAAGGGCGTGTTGGTAATCCCGATGTGGACGGCACCGGCAATAACATCTGTGAACTCTATGTTATTGATATGAGTATTCCGAACCCGACGCTGAACGATTTGCGCCGCCTGATGATTGTATCCAATGGCGCAGAAGTTACCGGCGCGCGCCCAACGCCCGATGGCACTGCAATGTTTGTTAATGCACAGCACCCCTCACGGCGTAATACCGGTGATTATGCTAACTCCTGCACGATGCTCCTTACGGGTCTCGACCAAATTGTTACCAGTGTCTATGATGAGCCGGTGTTCGACGGCAGTGGCAGTTTTCAAGTATTTCCCAATCCTGCATCGCGCGTGTTACATTTCAATAAGGCGAGCGATGTTGCCATCTACACTATGGCTGGTGTGCGTGTTCGTGTGGCACGGAATACAACAACGCTTGATATTGCTGATTTGAGCCCGGGTGTGTACTTCGTTCAAAACATTGAAGGAAATGTGCAGAAGTTGATTATCGAATAGTACCTACTTCATTCGGGTATCGTAGCCCTGTCTTGCCCGTGAGGGCAAGACAGGGTTTTGTATATAACAGAGCGTGTGAAAAAAGTTAGTACATCCTTATCGTCCGTACACAGTTATACTATCACCGCTCAACACAGCACGATATTGTATCAGGTTATCGGATGCAGGACCTTGAATCACCACACCATCCGGCAAATAGCGCGCACCGTGACGCGGGCAACGTATCATACTCAACGCGCTGTCCCATATCAGTTCCTGACCTTCGTGTGTGCAGAATGCCGAGCGCGCAATGACACGTACATCGGAATAGCGGATAATGAGGATATTGCGAATAACCATGTATCCCCCTGCCACACGTAATGCGGAATATGCGGGCTGCGAAAGATCAATGCTCATAAGCAGGGTGTCGGTATCCGACGGTGTTGTGGCAATTGGCGATGTCCGGCACGACGGCAGAACTGAAGCAGTGCAGAGTCCGGCGACGGAAAGCGCACAAAGGGAGATAAACTCTTGACGGCTTTGAGGCGTGTTCATAGTACCTGTTGTATAAGGATTTCAGATTCCAGTTTGAAATCGAACATACACGGCTGCATGTTATCCTTTTGTTATATCAACACTCCGCATGTATATGATTTTGTAAAACCGCACCTGCAAAACAAGAGAATCATCCAACACAAACGAACTATGTTTTCTATGTTCAAACCGAGATTCATCTTTACCATTATTCTCATCATTCCGGCATTCACATTCATAGTGGCAATGCGCTCACTCGGTTCGCCGGAAAGTCAAGCTGTTCAACAAACTCGGGCGGACTATTCGCGCTATGCTGATTCGCTGACGAACTCGTTGCTCCGTTTGGAACAGATGTTACGTACATCACAAGCAACCGAAGGCAAAACTGCATATCATCGCCGCTCGCTTCAGGCATTCACCGCCGTGCGCGACTGGTACAAGCATATCGAATGGCTTCATAGTTATCTTGACCCCGATGATGCGAAGAATTTTAACGGTTCACCACTTCCCAAACTCGACGAACACATTCCTGCGGTTGTTGTCATCGAGCCGCAAGGACTGCAAACGATAGAAGAAAAATTATCCGCAACATCATGGCTGCATTCCAAAGAAGAGCGTGATAGCATACTGCGACTTTTGGAACTTGCACGGTCGGATGCCAATGATATTCGGGGATTGTTACACGACCGCACGATTACCGACAGGCAACTTCTTGAAGCTGCTCGCTATAACATCCTCCGTATCATAACACTTGGCATAACCGGATTCGACTCTCCGGCACTTGGGCGCAGTTTGCAAGAATGTGTGATTTCATGGCGGCAGTCGCGGAACGTGTTACAGTTGTACCATTCGTTTTTTGTGCGGCACGATTCAAGTTCCGCCAAGCGGCTCTCTGCGCTGCTTGCATCGGGCGAAATGTATTTGATGCAGCATCAGGAGTTCGACCGTTTCGACAGGTGGGAGTTCATCCGCACGTATGCCAATCCTGTCTATGCAGCGATTCTTGATGTTCATACTGCATCGGGTATTGAATTCGATACTGAAGTATCAGGTGTGAACCGACCGGTGAACTACAAGGCGCGAACTATATTTCAAACCAACGCACTTAACCCGCTTGGTTATGCACGTAGCAAGTACGAAACCCATACCGCCGAACAGATTACCGTAGGCAAAACACTGTTCTACGATCCCGTCCTTTCGCGGAATCAAACAATGTCCTGTGCGTCGTGCCATCAGCCCGACCGTGCATTTACCGACGGTGTGGCAAAGAGTGCGGGGTCGCGCCCAGGCACTACAGTCGAGCGCAATGCACCCACACTCATTAACTCGGCATTCGCTACTAAGTATTTCTACGATCAGCGCACAGATTTTCTTGAAGAACAAATTGAGCATGTCATCTCTAACGACCTTGAATTCCATACAAGCTATATAGAGATTGCAACCAAACTCGGCAAGAGCGAAGAATACCGCCGTCTGTTTGCTGCGGCGTATGGTGCCGCCGGGCAGATCAGTGCCGGCATGATTTCCTCCGCACTCTCTGCGTACGTCCGCTCATTGGTGGCAATGGACTCGCCGGTTGATAAAGCACTGCGCGGCGAACCAACACCATTGCATGGCACACAGTTAAACGCGGTAAAGCGAGGGTTCAACCTGTTTATGGGAAAAGCTGCCTGTGGAACGTGTCACTTCCCGCCCACATACTCGGGACTTGTGCCACCGTTTTACACTGACACCGAATCGGAAGTGCTTGGTGTTCTGCGTACACCTTCATCAAAAACGATTGATCCTGATCTAGGCAAAGCAGGCGTGTATAAGTATCGGTCGAATATCTACCGGCATTCATTCAAAACAAGCACTGTTCGGAATGTACTGCACACTGCTCCCTATATGCACAACGGTGCGTACCCAACATTGGAACACGTCATGGAATTCTATAATAACGGCGGCGGTGCAGGTATCGGGGTTTCCGTACCACATCAAACACTCCCACCCGAGAAGTTGCACTTACGTAAAAGCGAGATTACCGACCTGATACACTTCATGAAAGCACTGACGGATTTACCATCGGCGGGATATTGAATACCGGATCACATGAGTTTTAATTCAATGCTCTTAACTCGTGAAATGTAGAGATGATATTGGCTGCGAAATAAAGTACATAAAGCAATAAAAAAACGGCGGAGCATATTCATACACTCCGCCGTACATCACATATTGCTAATAGTGATTATGCGTTGTCTAGTTCCTTCTGCCGCCCAATAAGCGAAGCAGGAAAAGAAACAGGTTGATGAAATCAAGATAGAGTTCAAGCGCGCCGATGATAGCCGCCTTGGAGGCAAGTTCCGAACCGCTTGTTTCGACCACAGCCATTTCCTTAATCTTCTGGGTATCGTAGGCGGTAAGCCCCACAAAAACAAACACACCGATAAGCGACACGGCAAACGAGAGTGCGGAACTTCCTAAAAACCAATTCACCACCGACGCAAGGATGATTCCGATAACGCCCATCATCAGGAAACTGCCCCATCCGCTAAGGTCGCGCTTGGTGAAATACCCATACGCACTCATTGCAGCGAACATTCCCGCCGCAACAAGAAACGTGCTCATGATGGAATCCAATGTGTACACAAAAAATATGATGCTGAACGTAACGCCGCTTAACGCAGAATAAACAAGGAAAAGCACCGTTGCAGCGGTTGACGAGAGCGAATTGATGCGGGCGGAGAGATACCAGACCAAACCTATGTTGGCAAGGGCGAATATCCAGCGGTACGAAAGCAACCCGTAACCGACCGACGATGAAACAACGGCAAACGCCACGACTGCGGTTGTAAGCAAGCCGCCGAACATCCACGCATATACTTTTTGTAAAAACGTCCGTTGGATGTCGAGTGCCGCGCCGTCGTTATTCATGGCATTGACAAGGCGTTCGATATTTGTACTCATGGTTTTGTGTGAACTACGGTGAAACAATACTGATGTATGCAATGATACGGCGCAATCAGACGATAACACGCCGCGTGATATTTCAAGAGGCAGGGAAGGTGACGGCTCGCAGGGCGGTTTCTCTATAACAATCTTACAATTTCAGTATATCAAGTACCGCTACTCCCTACCCGTTCCTATACGCTTGCACCACACGGTGCAGACCTGCTTCGAGCGGGATGCTTGCCGTCCAGCCGAGTGCAGCCGCCTTGCGAACGTCCAAGAGTTTTTTCGGTGTGCCGTCGGGCTTGCTTGCATCAAAGAGTAGAGTGCCGTCGTAGCCGGTGCTTCGGGCAATCATTGCGGCAAGTTCGGCAATGCTCACGTCCGTGCCTGTGCCGATATTCACCACCTCGCCTGCTTCGCGGGCACTGACGCGGCGCATAAAGTGCAGTGCGGCGGCGGCGACATCGTCGGCATGGAGGAACTCGCGGAACACCGTGCCTGTACCCCAGAGTGTAAGGGAGTCGGGCGTTATGCCAAAGCGGGAAAGGATGGCGCTCAATCCGTCGTTGCTTTCGTCGGTGGCGGTGCCGGTGCCGAATCCGAGCGGACGGGATTGCAGGTCGCGGCGGATATCGTCGAAACGGGATTCGCGCAGCAACTTGGCAAGCCGCATCTTCCGCACCAGCGCGGGCAACACGTGGGATGTTTCCAAATTGTAATTGTCGTTCTCGCCGTAGAGGTTTGTCGGCATCAGCGAAAGGTAGTCCGTGCCATATTGTGCATTGAACGACGAGCAGAGTTTGATTGCGGCAATCTTGGCTATGGCATACGGCTCGTTGGTTGCTTCAAGCGCGCCGGTGAGTAAGGCATCCTCGTTGATTGGTTGCGCTGCAAACTTCGGGTAGATGCACGACGAACCGAGGTTCACAAGTTTGTTCACTCCGGAGGCGTGCGCTGCGCGGATCACGTTCGCAGCAATCATGATATTATCGTAGATGAACTCCGCCTTATAGGTATTGTTGGCGTGGATGCCGCCCACCTTTGCAGCCGCAAGAAACACGTACGCGGGTCGTGTGTGGGCAAAGAAGTCCTCGGTCTGTTGTTGGTTGCGAAGATCCACGTCGCTTTTGGCGGCGGTGACGATATTCGTGAATCCCTCGCGCAGCAGCAGGCGGTGAATCGCGCTGCCCACCATACCCCGGTGTCCCGCAATGAAAATGCTATCTGTAGTTTCTATCATGTCCGTGCTATGCTGATGTTTCTGCGAAGATAGCGGGTTGCCGCCGTATTGATGCGCTTTGTACGTGGCTGTGTTGCCCAATGCCGTACAAGCGTTAATTTCACGCCGCATCTGTTGGAGTATTTCTCCGCATCAGGTATAACCTACTCACCCGCCCAAGTTATGGAATTGCTCATCATTGTTCTGAAAAACGCTTTGCGCCATAAGCTGCGCACCACACTCACTATAATCGGAGTGGCGGTTGCCGTCATGGCGTTCGGATTGCTGCAAACGGTTGTCACAGCATGGGGCGCAGGTGTGGATGGCGCAGGTGCAAACCGGCTTATCACCCGTCAGGCGGTTTCGTTTATCTTTCCGCTTCCCTATGCCTATAAGGACAGGATTCGTGCAGTGAACGGTGTGCAAGGTGTAACGTGGTTCAACTGGTTTGGCGGTGTGTATAAAGACAAAAGTCAGTTCTTCGCCCGCATCGCTTGCGACCCCGAAACGCTCTTCGATGTCTATCCCGATTACGTCGTCGGCAGCGATGTCAAGCAAGCGTTCACAAGCCAACGCAACTCGTGTTTAATCGGCGAGCAGCTTGCAGGCAGGTTCAACTTGAAGGTCGGCGATATTATGCAACTCGAAGGTGACATTTATCCCGGAACATGGCAGTTTGTGATTGCCGGTATTTACAAGCCCCGCGATAAAAATGTGGATGCATCGCAAATGTTTTTTCATTGGACGTATTTGGATGAGCGGCTTCGCAAGGACGACCCGACACGTGCGGGGAATATCGGCTGGTTTTCCGTCAGCGCAAAGAGTATTGACGACATGCCCAATCTTGCAGCGCGTATTGACGCACTCTTTGCCAACTCGCCCGCCGAGACAAAATCGGAATCCGAGCGTGCGTTTCAGCAAGGGTTCTTGCAAGCGTCGGGTGTGATTGTCACCGCAATTCACATCATGTCGTTTGTGATTATCGGCATCATCATGCTTGTGCTATGCAATACGATGATCATGTCCGCCCGCGAACGCACCCGCGAATACGCCGTCCTGAAAACGCTCGGCTTCCGGTCGGAGCATTTGGTGCTGTTTATATCCGGCGAGGCGATGATAATCAGTATCCTCGGAGCTGCGCTTGGCGTACCGATATTGATTATGATGGTCAGTGTGTTCGAGCAAGCAATGCCCAAGGGATTCTTTCCGGTGTTTTATGTTGCGCCCGCCACCTACGCATTGGCAATCGGCGCGGCATTGATGGTTGGTGTGATTGCTGCGATATTCCCCATTCACCGCGCACTCCGCACCCGCATTGTGGACGGTTTACGCTTTGCGGGATAAGCCGCCCGCCGCCGCTTCGCCAATTCTTTCGACACTCATCCGTTGAAGCACGGTATGTGTAATTCATACTACTCTCCGATGACGCTTCGCCTTGCAGGAATTGTATTCGCACTTTGTTCTGTCTTTATAGCATGCGCGCAACCCGCCGGCAAAGACGGCGCATCGAAAAACGTACCGGTGTTGAAACCGGCATCACCATCACCGCAATCACAAACTCAACAACGAATGGCAACACTCGACACCGCCACATTTGGCGCAGGATGCTTCTGGTGTGTGGAAGCAGTATTTCAATTACTCGACGGCGTTCGCTCGGTCGAGTCGGGCTACATGGGCGGCACGGTGGATAATCCCACCTACAAGCAGGTCTGCACCGGAACAACCGGTCATGCCGAAGTATGCCGCATCACGTACGACCCGTCGGTTATCACCTACGACGAATTGCTCCGCGCATTCTGGACAACACACGACCCCACCACACTGAACAGGCAAGGCAACGACGCGGGAACACAATACCGCTCGGCGGTCTTTTACCATAGCGACGCACAGCGCGCCACAGCCGAACGCTACAAAAAGGAATTGGACGCAGCCAAAGTTTGGAGCGACCCCATCGTTACAGAAATCACGGCGGCATCGGTGTTTTATGTAGCCGAGGACTACCACCAGAACTACTACAACGGCAACGGCTCGCAGCCCTACTGCGCGTTTGTCATCCGCCCTAAAGTGGAGAAGTTCGAGAAGGTGTTTGCCGACAAACTAAAGAAGAGATAGAACGTATAATGTAGTGATATGTGCGCCCGCCCGTGAAACTTTTCCGTCGGGCGTTTTTTATTTCCACCGCTGCCCGTAGCTTTGCTGCAAGAGTTCTCACCAACACACCACCTCGGCGCATTTCATTTCCCGCGCTTTGGTGGCATAATCATTGTGCTTTAGCATCTCATGGACGAACGCCCGGCACATACACACCGCAGCAGCCAACTTTTCCGGCTGATATTCCCGCTTGCTTTTGCATCTGCGGCATTTCTGCTGCTCTCGGTTACGTTGTCCGCACAAACAATTCGCATGGTCCGCACCGATGTTGATTCGGGTCGCTCGTCGTTTATCACCGCCACGCAAATGTTCGGCGTTGATATTGTGCTTGATAGCGTGACAAACGTTACGGGTGTGAGTTTCCAACTGCGCTACAACAACGCCAACGTGGTAACGTACTCGAACTATAAGGCACGCGACTTAGGGCGCGAAGGTGCTTTTGTCTATGACCTATCGGATCCTGTGGCGGGAACAGGAAAAATCATTGTCGGTATGCTGTCCGGTCGCCCTATCACCGACGAAGGATTCAACAACCCCCGCGCATTGCATCTTGACTTTGTTGTCCGCCCAAGCGCAAAGAATAACGACATCGTGACGTTCACCTTTCTGAATGCCGAGGCAACATCAAGCGACAGCGGCGGGCGACTCGTGCCGCTAACAAGCATTAACTATCAAGTGAACATCCACGGTTTTGTGAATGTGTTTCCGGGCGATGCCAATAACGACGGCAAAGTGGATGAACGAGATTTCAATGCAACGGGATTATACTCCGGTCAAGGGTCGGGCTTAAGTAATGTGCGTGGCTACCGACGCGAACCCGCAAGTACGTTTTGGAAACCGCAACCCGCCTTGGTGTGGGATAGCGCGGGCGCAACCTACGCTGATTGCGACGGCAGTGGTGACGTAACGCTCTCAGACGGACTTGTTGTACGAATCAACTTAGACAGTTTGCATTCGGGAATCATGCCGGGCGACGAAGACCCTGTTGGCATCCGAACACCTGTTGCCTATCCCGAACAGTCGGTGCGTGTTCCGCTCACCTTCACCTCGTCCCGTGCGGTGAATGGCATAGCGCTGCGCGTCCGTACACACGGAGGTCGGTTGCTTGGCTGCACACCTGCGGCAGGAGTGGAATTGAATCATTGCGGACGAGCCGGATTAGCAGAAGAACAAGCCACCGGAACAAACGACTATATTCTCATACTTGGACCTGTTGCACGAAACACCAACCAACAGATTGGTTCAGCCGGCTGGCTTATCGCCGAAAACGCCGCGACGCAGATAGAGATTATCGAATCATTCGGCTCGACGCTCGACCATTCGTTCTTCCCTCTCGGCGGTATTACAACTGTCGAGAGCGGCGATGCAACACCGGGCATTCGCATTAGTCCCAACCCTGCATCCGAGTATCTGCACATCCATCTGCCTGATGCCATCGTACAATATGGTCACACTCTTATCATTCGCTCAATGCTTGGCGAAGAGGTCTATTCCACACAACTTCATGCAGCCGACACCATGATACCTGTTGCCACACTTGGCGCAGGTATGTACTCCGCCACGGTACGTACACCCGCATCGAATATCTCGCTTCCTTTTGTTATCGTCCGCTGATTCAGCCATAGTATTTCAATCCATTGCGGTGGTATGGACATGACTCCGTAGAATCACGTAATTTCATTCTCATCGGTAGTTTTCGGGATGCCTTGCCAACAGACCCGCTTCTAACTTTGCACAGGAGCAATCCGCATCAACCGCATAACTAGCGGTTCGGGTGTGCGCTCTATCACAGAATGCAAACAACTATGTCTCATCACAATACAACACCTGTATGATAACCTCTCTCCTTCGTTCGGCGGCACTCATGCTTGCCGTGGCAACCGTTGCCGCATCGGCGCAATGGCAGCTTGTGAACACGCCCTTTACACTGCGTGATCTCAGTGCCTCGACCACACGGTTGGAAGCACCGATTAACTCGCTCTCGCTGACTAACCTCAATAATACTACTACACTGTGGGGCGCAGGGAAAACCAATCTGTTCCGTACCAGAAACGGTGCACAATCGTGGGATAGCGCGGGATTGAAAACGGCAAACTTTATCCGTGTCGTGCAGCGCGGCTCGACGCTCTTTACGTTAGCAAAAACAAGCGCGGGGACAATGGTGTATTCCTCGACCGACGGACAGATTTGGGTAACAACATTGGGGCAAGTCACCGACGATGAACTGACAGACATCACCTCGAACGGTCGTGTGATTATGATTGCGGGTAAAACCAAAGGACTCTACAAGAGCGATAACAACGGCGACACATGGCGTTTCGTTGACGTGGCGCAAAACTGCACCATGCTGCGCTCCATCGGTTCAACCATTTATGCCGGAACAACCGAGGGCTACCTTTTCCGCTCGAGCGACGACGGCGGCACGTGGGAGAATCTGGGCTGCACTTGCGCGAATATCACATGCATCACCACCGTAGGCAATAGCATCGTGGTTGGAACTCCGGCGGGCGTATGCCTTACCACCAACGGCGGCGAAACATGGCTGCACCGTAACAATAACCTTTTTGCACAGCATATCACCGCACTCGTGCAAGCGGGTGACTGGCTGTATGCAGCATCGGCGGGACAAGGCGTATGGCGCACCCTTGCCGTAGGCAGCAACCGCATCAATCAGTGGCAACCCTTCAATAGCAGCTTGGGCAACCTGATGGTATCGGACATGGTGCTTGCAGGTAACACGCTTTGGGCTGGCACACAAAACGGAATCTATACGTTCAACCTCGGCTTTACGGTATCGGTCGAGGATGAGCAAAGCGACGCACTGAGCATTGCGCCCAACCCTGCAACCGACGCAGCGGTTATGAGCATCAGCACCGAGAGCGCAAGCACAGGCAGTATCAGTATCACCGATATTTCGGGCACAACGGTTCACACACAAAGCATCACATCCGCTGAGGGCGTGAACAGCTTCACACTCCCTGTAGCGCAACTCTCAAGCGGAATGTATGTGGCGCGCATCACCCTTGGTGCAACAACAGCCGTCCGCCGGTTTGTCGTAGCGCGCTAAAGTGCAGCCAACTATGGTAGTATCGTTAATAACTACAAGAGCCGTTTGTGAAGACAAGCGGCTTTTTTTATATGCCCATCATACGGTGGCATGTAGAACTTCCATATTCATCAATGACTATCACATTTTCGGATTCACACCAAACAATGTGCGCTTCATAATTTTTTCCTGAAACTTTCCGCCGTCGCTGTGCCTCTCCCTCATTATGAAGCAGGCGCACAAGGTTCAACCATGAGTCGTCAGGTGCGGTAGGATTCACAAACAGATGCAGGATGTCGCAACCCGATAGCGGTGATCAACAGCAACATTTTCTTTCCCTCTTCGAGCCGGTGCGCGAGAGGTTGTGGAGGTATGTGCGAGCCATGACCCGCGCCGACCGTGACACGGTGCATGACATCATCGGCGAGACAATTCTGAACGTCTATGGCAGGATGCACACACTCCGAACACCGGAGCATTTTGCGTCATATTGTTTTACCACTGCACGGCGTGTGTATATGCGGCAGCGACGGCGTGAACGGCTTGCCGCATTGTTTCATTCAACTGCATCGCCTTATGATGTTTCGGATTCCACCCCGCCAGACACGTCGCTTGAAATAACCATTCTCTACGATGCTCTTGCCACTCTGCCCGCCGCCATGCGCGAGACACTGATTCTCTTCGAGATAAGCGACTGTTCGTTGGAAGACATACGGCGCATTCAGGGTGGAACATTATCGGGTGTGAAGTCGCGCTTAGCCCGTGCGCGTAAGCAGGTGGAAGAATGGTACGCCCGCGACGAACGCGCAACATTGCATCAACTCCGTACTACTACGACAACACCATGAGTACCAAGAACCACAACGCTCAATCCCGCGCCGGCGACCATCTGCGTAAAGCAGCTACCGAAGAGGTTTCATATACCCGGTACCATGCCAATATTCATGCACGCGATGCGGCAGCAGCACCCGTGCATCATCATTCATTCATATCACTACTATTCAGGAGGAATATCATGCTCTCAGTATTGGGAACATTCGTCGCAAGCGGCATCGTATTTTTTGCGTGGCAGCAGCAAGGAACAACCGCACCGCAGGGGGAGGCGGCGCAACCGGTGCGTCAATCAATCGCACAGCAGAACCCGGCGCAGTTACAACAGCAGGACGTACATCGAAACCAACCGCAGCAGAACGGCGGGAAGCGTCGCGCTATCACAGCAGGTTCGGATTCGCAGAAACAAGGGATAATCATGACAACCGACTCTATACGGCTGTCACCCAACACGGATATTATCACGATTGATTCTTTCCACCGCTCATCAAATTCCGGCTCGATAACAGCAGATTCAATGAGTGAAAGTAAGATTAGAACCGATACATTGATCGCCACAACCTTTATCACCCCGACAGCAGTTATCAATACAAGCAACAGTTCAAAAACGTGGACGATTCCCCTTATCAATATCTACGAACCCGACGATGCAACATTGAAGCGGCTTGGCTTTGTGCGGTTTGGGAAGGATAGTGTTGTGCGCCACACAACAACGGTTGAACCATGGCGTTCAAGTATCGAGCGGACAACGTTGTTCCCAAGTAACTCATCCTCAATGTTCTATGTCACAACTGATGCGGCATCGAAGTATCCTGTATCGGAAATCCATGAAGTGTACACTGCCACGGCGAACGGCAGAATACAGATGTTCTCGAATGAGGTTATTGGTTGTTCCCGTCAATCTTGGCTGAAAGAATATCTGAAAGAGCGCGGTGAATGGGAGACGTTAGAGAAAATTGCCGCAGAGGAAAAGCGCACGAACGACGACGGTATTCAGACAATACTTGAAGAAGTCACCGATTCATCGTTTGTTGTTGGCAATGTTCGGAGCGTGAGATCAGCAGTCGAGGCATCAAATCCTAAATACTGGATGAATACCGTCCGCAAAATTTATGTAAGCACAACACGCGACGAGCAACGGCAGATGTGGATATCCTACAGCAGCAAACTCTCGGAGTTACGGCAAGCGTACCGCGATAGCTGTGTGGTGCTTCGTGTGCGCTGCGGCGATACGGGCGTGTTCCATTTCCTTTACCGACCAACGCCGGAATTTTTAGCACAACTGCCGAATAAAGCCGCGCTGCAAATCCGCGCAGAGCTTGGCAACCGCGACGCATTACAGGAACTCCGCCGCTCGTATAAAGGATGCACCTTTATGTCGTTCTGCCGCACCGCCGATGGCGCAATCCAGCAATCCAGCATTCTCGGCACATCATCGGAAAGCATCCGTGTTGCATTTACGCTCTCGCAGCAGCGCACGGTTCGCATCGCGTTGTACACGATGGCTGGCGGTTTGGCTGCCGAGATTGACCCCGGAAGCATGTATGCCGCAGGCGATCACACCGTTCCGCTCAATGTCCGCTCCGAATCCGACGGATTCTATTTGCTAACGCTTACCACCGCCGACCGCGAAAAAATCACACACCGCGTGGTGATAGATAAGTAACGGGCATTCAACGTCCGGCATGTTTCCGCCGTCGCTTTAGCTCCCGAACCGCTTGTGAATTTCACGTTCAAGATCTTCACGGTGGTTCGGGTGGGCGATGTTCATCAGTGCTGTTGCCCGTTGGTGTAAATTCTTCCCAAACAGATTCGCCGCACCGTATTCCGTAACCACGTAATGCACATGCGCCCGTGTTGTAACAACTCCCGCACCTTGTTTCAGAAAAGGGACGATTTTCGAGTCACCTTCCTTGGTGGTTGACTTGAGCGCAATGACGGGCTTGCCTCCCTCCGAGAGTGCCGCACCGCGCATAAAATCCATTTGTCCGCCCACACCCGAATACTGATATGTGCCGATAGAGTCGGAGCATACCTGACCGGTGATGTCAATTTCGATAGCCGAGTTCAGTGCCACAACGTTCGGATTGGTACGGATGACTTTGGTATCGTTCACGTAATCAATATCTAAAAACGCGACTTGCGGATTGTCATCAACAAAGTCGTAGAGTTCCTGTGTGCCAAGGACAAAACTCGTTACAATTTTTCCCTTATGTTTTGTTTTACGGGCATTGGTAATCACACCGCTTTGTACTAACGGCAGCACGCCATCCGAGAACATTTCCGTGTGTATTCCTAAATCCTTGTGGTTGCCTAAGCACGAAAGCACAGCATCGGGAATTGCGCCGATACCCATTTGAAGCGTGGCTCCATCCTCAATCAACTCCGCGCAGTGTCTGCCGATGGCGCGCGAGGTGTCGTCCGCCTTGGCACTGTAACTGACGTGCGGTAACGGCTCGTCTGCCAGAACAAACGCATCAATATCCTGAACAGGCAGGATGCTGTCGCCATGGGTGCGGGGCATGCGTGTATTAACCTGTGCAATTACATAGCGGGCGTTGGCAATGGCGGAGCGGACAATATCAACCGACGTGCCGAGCGAGCAGTTGCCGTGTTTATCGGGCGGGGAAACATGAATCAATGCCACATCCACCGGCAGGATGTTCTTCTTGAAGAGCAACGGTATCTCGCTAAGGAACACAGGCACATAACCGCCGTGCCCTGTATTGACGATGTCGCGCACATGGCTGGATACAAAGAGCGAATTCATAAAAAAACTGCCGCCGATTATCGAGGGGTCGAACAACTCATTACCGATAGTGGTGATGCTGACAAGCTCCACATTGCGGAGTTCATCCTTTCGTGCAAAAAGTGCCCTGAGTAACACCGTTGGCGTAGCGGCACTGCCTTGAATAAAAACACGGTTACCGCTTTGAACCGCCTGAACGGCTTCATCTGCCGGGATATACTGAGTTGTCATGCTTGATATATGTTTGTTTGAGTTTCTGGTATCCCACGCAATGTAGCTCCGATGAATGACTCCGCAACACGTTGTTACTGCGAGTTACGCACTCAATGCGTATGCACCACCATACGACGCGTATTACCGCAACTCTTTGTATTGAGAAAGCGGGTAGGTGGTAATCCGCGAGGTTGTCGGGCTTTGGTATAATGCAACAACCGAAAGTTGCTTCATATCCATCCCCACATCGGTCAGGACATCGTTCTTCGACAAATCCGAAGGAACATAGTATTCCGAAAGCAGATCACCAGAAGCAATAGAATACGATTGTATGACATTGATGTCGTGGCAGAGCCGGCATTCTTGATGTCAATCATCCAATGGATAAATACTACGCTGTCGTTGCTCCATAGTGCATTGACGGATGCTCCCGCCGTACTGCGGAATTCGCGGCTGTTGATGTCGGGTTTGCTTGTTGCGCCATACTTGTTTTGCAGTGCGGCGGTGCGGCAGTACGTCTTTACCGGAATGCTTTTCCCGTTGGCGCAGAGCAGATACGGTTTGGTGTACATGTCTTCCAAAGTGATGTAACCGGTGGATGCGCTGAATGTTACCGGCTTTTCGCCAAGTGTGTTAATGCCGGCTTGCTGGGCTGCGTTGCTGTTCCGCAGGGTAACCTTGCCTGTGTAGTAGTTGATAGTGCTGAATTGCGGCGCGTTGTTCCCCATGCGCGATGTGGTGCGTGCGGCAATCGTTCCGTTGCGTGTATCGGCAACCGGATACGACAAGAACGTCGTGTTGAAGCGGTCTGCATCGCCTTCGTTATGCTGTAGTGATGCAACGCTTGTTGTTATAAAAGAATCCCGACCCGCATATCCTGCAACGATTACCTGACGCGGCACTACTGTTAATGCACTCTTTCCTTCCCGGTCGGCATCGCGTTGAACCAACGGCAGCAGTGTGCAGATGATAAGGGTATCGTCGGAGATAAAGCACGGCGAATGGGTGTATCGCGGCATAGCGAGTTTCTCCTCCAACGTTAGAAATGTCTTATCATCAATTCCGGGCGATAGCGATTTGCGCGAGGCAAGGTCGAGTGTGACGGAATACAAGAATTTTCCTGTTGCTGTCTCGAAGATTCGCACCTTGTCAATGCTCCTGTCGTACACTGCCACCTTTGTTCTGCGCGGGTTAAACGACATGCGGTTCATCGCTCCCAACGGAACGCTGCTGCTTTCTTGCAACGGACTGAATACCGTCATTGTCGGTTTTTTCCATTCTGCGGATATAAACTGCACGGGCGTTCTTGCCTGATGTGCATTACCATTATCCGCAACAAGCGGCTCGTTGGTTTTCAGTATCGCCGCTACTATGTCGTTGTTGGTTGAACGACCGGGAATACTGGTGGAATAGAGAAGGCGCGAACCGTTATCCCACGACGTAATGAATGTGAAATGGCTTTTCAATCCCACATCGCCGAAATAGAAATCGCTGGTATCGAGAAGACAACGGAACGGAAAGGAGGACTTTGTTATGTAGTCAAGTCCTGCGTAGTATTTGGGTGCGCGGATGATGCCAATGGTTTCAATATCTCCCTGTTGTGCAAGCAGTTTGCCCACGCCTGCAATGCGGTCGTCGCCACAATGCGAGGAAGCTGGTGTGATATACAGAACGACGAGTTTTTTGCCGTCGGGTAGAGTCAGCGTTTTCCGGAGTTGTTCGATGGATTGCGAAGAACCGGAGAATGGAAACACAGTGGGGATACCCGTTTGTGCAACTGTGGTTTGCATGATGGAAACAATGGCAAGAAAAACAGCAAATGGTTTCATGGTACACTCCTGAAATATTGATTGGATAAGGGCGGATTGCGTCCGCTGGTATCAAGGTTCGGTTGCCGGATGAGCGGCACACCTGTTGTACGTAGTGCAAGCGGCGGGTGATGGCGCAGACACCGGAGAATCCAATAGGACTCATTTGGTGCTGCTCCGACCGTTCGGTGCGTGTATGTTCTACAACAGAGTTGCCGTTATTTCGCGCTAACCTTCTTTCAGGATATGTATTGAATGACGAACCCGCCCAATAACGAAGCATCGGAAATTATAGTTTTGGGTGGACGGTAAAAATTGTACACGGCGGTTTAGTACGGGGTATGTGTACAGTATGACGAGGATTGGTAGTGTAGATTACATGCTAAAGAGATAACGCAGGAGCATGACAGCTGCAATAAAAATCCCAACCTTCGTGCTTGTGCTCATCCCCGTATCCTCGTCATCGGCGGCTGCCACGGGTTGGGGTGTAGGTGCAGGTCGTGTCACTACCAATCCCAATGTGTCCACAAGCTGATTCACAACCTTTTGAACTGAAGCGTAGTCCGCCGCCTCGATAACATCGGATTTACTTTTATACGCTATATCATACGTGTAGGTCTGTTTGCGGTCGGTTGTTGTAACGATGTACGAAAAAATATCGGTTTGAATGTTCTCGTCAAGCGATCCCATTGTGGCTGTGAAATCATAGTCAATGATAAAACGAACGTTACACTCGGCTTTATGCGACCATGAGCAGGGGAATGTGCGGTTGGTGCCGTGGAGTGTATGGAGAACTTCCATCAGGTCGCCCGGAAAGAAGGCGGCTTTCTTTCTTTCTTCGCCGTCTTGGTTTGCAATAGTCCAAAATGATGGTATTGTGAAGCATGTGGTAATCGTAAGGCAGTGGCGGTCTTCATCTATAGTGTATGCGTATTCGCCGCCGTCTTTATTCGCAGTATCGTATGAAATAGAAGAATACCGTTTAGCATAATAATCAATGTATGATTTTTTGCACACATCCCTGCTTGCGGATACCTGTCTGTGCGCTATTCCCGGAAATGCCAGATAGCGGTATTCATCACGTATGTTAAGCGTTGCCATATCGCCGCGAATTGTAAAATGCTCGACAACATTCCGCGAATACACACTGTTCTTTTTGTCCTTGAATTCTTGAAGTGACGGTGCGTGATTCAGGAATAGACCGCTTTGATACCACGGTTCGGCGCAGTGCTCCAATGTAAAGCAATCGTACTGGTTTGTCGGATCAACAAGATATTGAACGCCACCGTATTCAATCGAGAGGATGACATGGTTGAAGCAGCCCAAGCAGGGCAAACGGTTCGGTGTGTCTTTCGAGAACGCCGAGTGAACAAGTACCGCTGTGGATTCCACCCCTTGTGTCTTGAGGAGGGTCTTTAAAAAGAGTGTCTTATCCTTGCAATCGCCATAGTTGGTTTTGGAAACATTGGTCGGACTATGGGGAACATAACTGTGTTCGTTCAGTGATAAGGAAAGATAGCCGACGTTTTTTTGGACGTGCCGCACCAATGCCTCGATAGCATGTTGTGTGTCCGCACATTCGGCAACAATAGATTGTGCGTAGTGATTCAGCTCTATCGAACTGTATTCATCCGACTGATAAAAGGGAAGCATTGACAAACCGAACTCAGCCCAGTCGGTATAATCCGAGAATTCCACGTGTGCCGCCGGACTCCGGTGATTGGGGATGTTGTCTTCAAGGATAACTGCATCTATGGCTCGGCGTTCATACACAAAGACACCTGATTCGTCTAGATTGCCGCGTTCCACTTCGTGCAAACCGTTGTACGTCCTGTATGCACAGGTTTTGTGACGGTCATTGTAGTGGACGGTTAGACGGAAGTGATATAAAGGCACAGTAAAAGAAGTATGAAGAAAGTACTCGAAATGGCGGGTATAAATAGGGTCGGTATTTGTAACGGTGTACTCGTAGCAAATAATATCACCGATTTTCAAATCATGCACATGGGCGACAAATGTTTTTGTACCCGTGATGACGTTCTCTTCCAACCCTGTTTCGCGCTGCAATTCCGAGAAGACGACCGTATCGGTTTTCTTCACGATTGTACCCGACCTGTATACCAATACTGAATGAAGATTCCATGTCTCATTACTATCATCAATTGAGATTTGAAGGGGATTGGCATTAGAAAAATCATTGTAACTATTAATGCGGATTGCCATCTTTTTATATGTTTTCAGACAACCGCTGCTGTATCGAATCTGATACTCTGTCAGAAGGTATGAATACTGGGATTCTGCGTGGAGTAGATCTTCGGGAAAGTCCTCACGATCTTCAATCCACTCTTCTTTTGCTGCCACCATGACCACCTTGCCTTGTTATTGGGGTTGTAGTAAGAATAGATTCCGCTAATATACAATCAATAATGGTAGTGCCGTTCCACTATGGCGTGAACGCAAAGGTATCTGTCTGTACCTAAACAATCAAGAAACGCGACCATTGTATTCCCTCTTGCCTGTGCCGTTGTGTGTGACTAAGTTGCGGGTAATCTGTGAAAACGGTTTTACTCACAACACATTACAGTATGCAACAGCAAACATCAACAGCATTTATCGCCGCATCGTGGGTGGCATTGGGCGCAGGCATGATTGGATTTCTTGTCGGACTTTGGAATGCCAACCTGCTCTTGAATGAAAAGGGATACTACTTTACCGTCCTGATGTTCGGCTTATTCTCGGTGGTTTCGCTCCAGAAAAGCGTCCGCGACCGCCTTGAGAATATCCCCGTTACCGATCTCTACTACGGCATCTGCTGGTTCGCCACGATTCTCTCCGTCGTGCTGCTGATTGTGGGCTTGTGGAATGCAACAATGCTCCCGAGCGAAAAGGGCTTCTATGCATTTGCATTCCTGCTTGCCCTGTTCGGCGCGGTTGCTGTTCAAAAGAACACACGCGATACCCTTCAGGCGCAACGCCATACCCCGCCGGAAGGGTGAGGGGATGGTTCTTTGAAAGCGTAAAGCAAGAAAAGTCGGACGATTGCAGCAACGTGGAAGAATAAAACAGGCGTTGTAGCTGTTGATTGAATCTAAGAATTGTTAAAGTCAATAGGGTATCAATAAAATGACAAGAATTAAAGTTGGTGATTTATTTGAACTCAATACCACTAAAGGCAAGGCATATTTACATTACATACATACTGATAATACCACAAGAGAGTTAGTTAGAGTACTACAAGGATTATACTCTGAAAGACCAACAAGCTTTGATTTACTGGTTGCTTCTGCAGAGCGTTACATTATATCCTTTCCGCTTAGTGCAGCTAAAAAGAAAAATATAGTAGAAATTGTAGGGTATTATCCTGCCTCAAATTTCAGCAAGCCTAAAATGATGAGAACAAAACATATCATACGTGGTGAGTTTTTAGGATGGCACATAATTAACACTGATACTTGGCATAGACAATTAGTACAAACATTAACTCCTGAGCAAAAGATGTTATCTCCATGGGGAATATGGAATGATACACTTTTGATTGAGAATATAATTAGTGATTGGAGTTTAGATGAGTGGGAGTAGTTAAGAATATACTTCCTCGCCATCGCCGATATAATCGTTTTACTATCGGTCATTCACCCATCGCCGCCTGTATTCTTTAAAAGAGTAACGCAATAACACTTGGGTGATGGCAGCACCTCAAAGAACAAAACAGGCGTTGCAACTATGACTTGAATCTAATCCTGATTTTGCTGCGGAAATCCTACTCCGTTACCACGCGCCAGAGCGTGTGTCCGCTTGCGTGGTATTTTGATTCGAAGGGGGAAAGGTATGATGTCGGATTATATGTATGTACATAGGCGGTTCGGTTGGCAATGCGGAGTGCGGCGGCAAATTCTTCCGCATAGATGCGCCAGTTGGTGCGAAGCTCGATGCGCGTGCTGATGCGGAGCAGTGTGGGGAAGACCGGGTGTGCGTGCCACCGGCGCAGAAGATGATGTGGCTTGGGCGATGGGTTGGGATAGAGAAGATAATGCGTGTTGATGCATATACCGTCGAGTGCAAGCAGCCGCCACACGTCTTCGGCTGCGCCGCGTAGGAGCAGGACTGTTTCCCCTCCGCTGTGATGAGCGGTTTTCGAGAGCCGGTGCAGCGAGCGGTCGAATCCGATAACGAACGAACCTTGATGAAGTTCAGCCAAACGGTACGAACTTTCGCCTGTGCCGCAGCAACTGTCAAGCACGATTGGTACGCCACTGTGCATTGCTTCGATAATGCGTTCGCGGACGCGGGCGTACTCGCTTGCGGTATGGGCGGCAATGGGGCGCAAGTACGGTGTGCGCAGGTGCTTCGCCACTATGCGCGTAAGCTGCGGGTGAATATCCGTTTGCGACGACTCTACCTCTGTGCTGTTTCCGTACACTGGTGTTCCGTCCGTTTTAGATACTTAGGGCAAGCATACGCTCGAGCGGCAACCGTGCGCGTTCGAGCAGTGCTGCGTCCATCGTTATCTGCGGCTCGCCGTCCGCCATGCAGCGGTGGAGTTTTTCCAATGTGTTGCGCTTCATATACGGGCATTCGTTGCAGTTACAATTTTCCGCCATCGGCAGCGCGGGAATGAACGTCTTGTGCGGCGATGCTTTTTCCATCTGATAGAGTATTCCCGCCTCGGTTGCAACGATGAATTTCTGGACGGGCGATTCCTTTGTATAGCGGAGTAATGCACTTGTCGAACCGATAAACTGCGCCCGCCGGAGCAGTGGCTCTTCACATTCGGGATGAGCGATGAGTTCGGCATCGGGATGTTCCAACATCTGCTGCTCTATCTTGCGCTCGCTGAATGTTTCATGCACAATGCACGCACCCTGCCATAGCACCATGTCGCGTCCTGTTTTGCGCGAAAGGTATGCACCCAAGTTGCGGTCGGGCGCAAAGATGATTGGCGTTGATTCGGGAACGCTGCGAATCATCCGCTCGGCGTTGCTGCTTGTGCAAATTATGTCGCTCAACGCTTTCACGTCCGCCGTGCAGTTGATGTAGCTTATCACGGTATGGTCGGGGTGCGCTTCGCGGAATGCGCGGAACTTGTCGGCGGGCGCGCTGTCGGCAAGCGAACAACCCGCGCTGAGGTCGGGTAGCAAAACACGTTTATCCGGGTTGAGGATTTTTGCAGTTTCCGCCATAAAGTGAACGCCGCAGAACACAATTACATCCGCATCGGTGCTTTGCGCTTTGCGGGCAAGCTCCAAACTGTCGCCCACAAAATCGGCGAGTTCCTGAATCTCGGAGTATTGGTAATAGTGGGCAAGGATGACGGCATTCATCTCGCGCTTCAACCGGAGGATTTCCTCGATACGCTCTGTGTCGGTAATTCGGGTGGTTGTTGTCATGGGGAAACGGGTTGTGTGTTGCATCTCGGCGCAAATATGCCACACCGCCGTGCAACAAGCAATGCCGCGTTATTAACATATCACATCACATTCATTGTAGATTCACCATTGCACGGAGAGTTTTGCACCCGACGCAGCAGCAGCGTGGATACTTCGCAGAATAATCACCGCATCAAAGAATGCAAACAGCACCCGCACCATTACAATCATTCATCATGTTTTTGCACCATGCACGGCATAGCATTGTGTCGTCGGTGGGCGGTTCACCCGCAGCGTTCGCTTCACGTGTTCAGCCGCAGCAGGGTTCGCGCCTTGTCATACTTGATGCAGTGAAGATTATCGCCATGATAATGATGATGCAGGGGCATACGCTCGACGCACTTGTTGCTCCTGCGCAACTCGATATCACCACGTATCCGTGGAATATCTGGCATTTGCTGCGCGGATTCACCGCACCGGTATTCCTGACCGTATCGGGAATGCTCTTTGCCCTGACGTTGAAGCGCGGTGCGGATGGCAGAGTGCCCGATGTTCTTGCAATGAAACGTATCCGCTGGGCGGGAATGTAGAACATAGTTTCCTCCTTTTTCACAGTATTACCAGTACGTCCTGATTTGGGAAGCAAGAATTCTTTTGTATAGTCCTTACCGTCCATAGTAACAGTTGACTGTGACTTCCACACACCCGACATTCCTTCACCGAAATACCACTCCAATATCTTATCTGTATCCTTCGACCAAACATAGCTGTATTGCTCTAATGTTTTACGGATATGATGCTTATCAACAAGCAGTTTCATGAGCTGGATAAATATACTTTTTCCGCTTGCCTGCTGACCAACAAGTACTGTCAGATCACCAAACTCAACGTGTGCCTCGGCAATTGGACCGAATGATTCAAGAGTCACATTTTTCATTATGTATTGCTATAGTTTTTGTGTAAAACTCCACACAATCCACTCGCTCAAAAATAGATAGTTTAATCAACACATCACGGATTCTTTCCATTCACCGACCGTTCACTGGATATAATGAACGGACTATGAGTCAATCCTTCCGTAAGTTCCCGCCATGATACGATTATCTCCACATCATCCGGCGCGGCTGATGGTGATTGCCGCCGCCTGTGTTACTGTGTTGCGATGTGCCGCCGTACTTGTCGCAGGTACGGATGCAATTCATTCTGCCGAGGATTATCTGATTGCAACGAATATTGCCGCTGGGAATGGCTACTGCATGGTGGCGGGCATTCCGACAGCCGTGAAAGCTCCGTTCGTTCCTTTGATACTTAGCGTGTTCTGCTTGACAGCAGGTACGCTTGCGCCGTTGGTGATTGTCCTTGTTCAGCACTGCTTGATGTCTGTTGCAGCATATATGCTCTTCGCTATGTGCAGGAGCATAATGAGTGAACGTGCCGCTCTTATTGCAGGGATTCTTTTCCTCATCCATCCAAGTTACCTTGTGTATCCGTTCACCATCGAATCAACACCGTGGTTCATCTTTATGAGCATATTGATGCTGCGGTGGTTCGCAGTACAATGGAATCAGCGCGGTTCGACCTTTGGTGCATATCTGACAGGTGGAGTGCTTAGTGCATTGGTGTATCTCACGCAACCTTTAGTATTGCCATTGCTTGGGATTCTGTGGTACAATTTTTTACGTAGCCGGATTGGTGTTCCCGTCCGAAGAATGCTTGTTACAGCGGCGGTATTTGTTGTTTGTATTTCACCGTGGGTTGTTCGGAATGCCGTTGAGTTCGGTGCGTTTATTCCCGCAAAGTCGGGCTTCTGGCTCAACTTCTACACAGGTTATGATATGAAGAGCCACGGTGTTGCAGAATATGCCGTACTTCCACCAACCAGAGTGACCGAGATTGATTCGCTTGAAACCCTCACTGATGATGTCCGGATGGAACGGCATTACCGCCGTGCATTCATGGATGTGGTCCAATCACAACCTGATATGTATCTGAAAAAGACGGCAGTGCAATTCATCCGCTACTGGACGCTCCCACCGCGCTACATAACCAATGGTGTCATATTATCATCCGTTGCAGTTCGCATCATTCCTCAACTGCTCTTGATGGTCATCATCCTATCCGCCACACCGTATCTCTGGAAACATTACCGATGGCTGTGCATTGCGGTTATGATTGGTACTCTCTATTTCACATGTGTCTATTCGCTGACGCATACAACCAATATCAGGTTCAAACTTGATTCGGAATGGATGTTGATTCCTCTTGCCGGTGTGGCTGCGGAGGGTATCATTTCACAATACTCAATGAGTGCTACCCGTCCCGGTCTAGAGGAAAGCGAATCGTGACTTTCGTCCCTGAAGCGCTGCCGTCAGGCGCGTGCAAATCATCAATCATAACACTAATGTGTTCCGATGCCTTCCGGTCTTCGTTCAGCAAGCCGACGCGCTCGGTTGTTGAGGTTATGCCAACGGATGTCGTAGGCAAATTCAGTAAACGTGTTTTTTCCCGCGCCGCTGCACGACCAACACCATCGTCACGTATGATGCAATGCAACGCACCGCTATTCACACTAAACTCCACCGTCACTGTTCCGGGTGTGGTTTTATGGAAAATGCCATGGCGAATCGAGTTCTCGACAAAGGGTTGCACTATCATCGAGGGGACGGTCAGTTCGTCGGCGGGTACATCGGGAGCAACGGTAATTGTATAATTGAGTTTGCTGCCATAACGAAGTTGCTCCAAATCAAGATAGAGCCGCAACCAGTCCACTTCTGTTTTCAGTGAATGCACTGGATGGATGGTGCTTTCAAGCGAAGCGCGGACGAGCTTTGCAAAGCTGCCTAATGCACGGACGGCGTTGTCCACATCACCTTCCAAAATCAGCCGCTGCACCGAGTTCAGTGCGTTGAACATAAAGTGCGGGTTCATCTGTGCGCGGAGCGATTGCATTTGTGACGCCACAAGCGCACGGCGTTGTTCGGCACGTCGCGTTTTGGTTCGCACATAGAAGAATACACCGGCTCCAACTCCGCCAAGTACCAGCAAGAATGCCATAATGCGCGCCCACCATGTTCCCCACCATGGCGGGTTGATGATAACCGTAATGCTTAAGCCCGCATCATTCCAAACGTCGTCACTATTTGCAGCGCGGATATGTAGCGTGTATGTGCCGGGTTGCAGATTGGCATACGATGCCGTTCGCCGGTATTCGTCATTCAGCCAACCGCTTTCAACACCGTGCATGTAATGCTGATACCGGTTCGCAAGCGAGTTGGCATAATTCAATGCCGCAAAGATGAAACTGATACTGTTCTGTGTATGGCTGAGTTCGATAGTATCTCCTGATTGTACCTCATTGCGCTGCTCGATTCCATTAATATCAAACCTGCTGATGACGACAGGCGGCATCGCCCCGTAGGATTGTAAATCGCGTGGATAGAATAACGTCAGTCCGTTGTATCCGCCGAAGAGCATCCGTCCGTCGGGCAGGCGTTCCACACATTTGAACGTGTATTCATCGCCTTGGAATCCGTCGCTCGCCCGAAGCACGCGGAAGAGGTTCGACCCCAAGCGGAATTGCACCACGCCGTCGTAGGATGTAGCCCAAATGTTTGCATCGCCGTCGTTGATTAATCCGGTAAGCGAGGTTGTGGGCAAGCCGTCGCTGACGGAGACCGACTCAAAGTCGTCGGTAGCCGGTCGGTAGATGCTGATGCCGTCACCGTAACACATCACAAGCATTCGCTTCTTTGCATCGGCGGTGATTGTCCAGACGTTGTTTCCGCAGAGCGTATATGGTTTGTTGATGTCGGCTTTATAGGTGCGGAACTCGCGTCGCGTCGCATCCCACCGTGCAAGTCCACCCTCTGTTCCGACCCACAGAATCCCCGATATATCCTGAAAGAGCGACCACACGCGGTTATCGGAAAGTGAATGATGCTGCGCTGTTTTCATAGTGTGGCGAATGGCATGAGCAGCGCCGCGTTTCCATTCGTAGAGTCCGTCGCCGTTCGTGCCTATCCACAACGTGCCTGCATTATCGCGTAGCAACGACCATACTTTTTGCGGATACCGTCGTTTCCAGATTGGAGAAAATCCGCCGACTGTTTCAACACTGTCTGTGTAGCAATCGCGCAGTATGCGTTTCTCCTCGTCAAGCCGGTACAGCCCGCTATTGGTTGCAACAAGAATGCCGCCGTCGGGGTCGTTGTAGATGATATTCACCCGGAAGCTTTTCGACTGAACTCGCATTATACTGTCAATCAGCGTAACGGAAAGATTCTTCACCGTATTACCATCAAGGATATTCAACCCGGTGGTTGTGGCTATGTACGTTGTTCCCCGAGGTGTTGTGCATGTCGAGCGTACATAATTGTCGTTCAGCGACGTTGGATCGAGCGGGTTTTTGCGGATGGTTGTCACCCGTTGCTCTTGCTCCACAATTTTCACCAATCCTTGTGCAGTGCCGCACCAATACACACCTTTCGAAGTGCGGTCGGCTGTCATGCAGCGGACTTCGGGACGCACAGGCAGGAACTGCGATACCACATTATATGATGAACTTCGTTTCAGCGAATCGGTTGGTAAGAATGGGACGGTATAGTGCGGTGCAAGTGTTACCGACTTTGCAGTATTCAACGTGCGTATGCCAAACCATAACCGTCCACTTGTCTCCTGCATCATGGGTTTCATCATCAGCAGCGAATCGCCTGTTTGCCTGATTGGCGGATAGGCGGGCATCTCGACAACGGTTAGTGATGTAAGATTCACCCGCGCAATGTTCAACGGAGTTTCGGCGGTTGCACTCACGGTGAATTCTTCAGCAGAGTTACGGTGAAACCACGTGAGGTGCGGAAAACCAAGCGTGACGGGAAGCACTTTGATTCGTTGCACCCCACTTGCAATATCAATTGCACACACGGTATTGCCGCCGGTTGCGAATAACATCGTTGCAGCGTTGTGTGCATAGAGTGCAAAGATGCTCCGGTACGGTGTGGTAATTGCGATGTCCTCGAACTTGTTCGACGTGCTGTTGTAGCGAACCAATCCCGATGGCGTTCCAACCCACACCCTGCCCGATGAATCACAGGCAAGTGCAGTAATGTGCGATTCGTCAAGACCGCTGCCCGATTCTGGCGTAAAGCGCGTCCATACTCCCGTCCGGCGTTGCAAACGGAATAACCCTTCCGACTGCGAGCCAACCCAGATGTTACCCTGTTTATCTTCGGTGATACATGTTACAATGGTTGCCGCTGTTGTAATCGTGTCGTTCGAGCGGCGGCGATAGACCTTAAACTCATAACCGTCGAATCGCGTCAGACCGAGCGTTGTGCCAATCCAGATGTATCCGCGCGAGTCCTGATACAAACAGTTCACCACGTTATGCGGAAGCCCCTCCGCCTTACCGTAGAAGGTGGTGCGGAACGACGAGGGCACGCCTGCATCCGCCCGCATACAGAATACTGTTTGCAGAATAACAATGATGGCGGAGATACGTACGGCTTGTTGCAACATTGCGATTCAAAGAATTGTATGCGGCGAAGATAACAATAGTTTGTACCCGATATGATTTTGCGGCTCAATCCATATCCCATAAGTTGCACCATAACCACGAGAGGAATCATCAGTTCATAATGAGAATCAGCTATCAACACACAGTATCGTTCCTGCGGTCGGCATTCTGTATCATCACGTGCCTCTGTGCCGCGCCGCTACAATCACAAGACAAGACAAGCGCGCAACCGTACCTGAATTACCCTGCGCCGTATTCCACTTTCGATTCACAGATCAGTATCGGCACACATATCACGTTTGTTCCGCGCCCAATAACCGAAGAGGAAATCGGACAGATTCCCGCGCTGAACATCCACACGCGGCTGGGCTTGCCACTGGGATTCGGGGCGCAGTTGCGCGGCGGCACAAACTACCTGACCAACTTTGCCGCACTCGGCGGCATGTGGGGATTCTCCGCCGGTCGGCTTGCCGTCGGGATTGGCGATGATGTCAGTTTATGGTACGGGCGCGCCGTCTTCGATGCGTTCGATGTGGATGCCGTTGGTTGGCTGAACAGCCCATACATCAGTGCCGGTTTTGACTTCGGCAATGTGATGCTGACAGCCCGCGCCGAACTGCTTTTTGTTACATCACGCACAACCCGTTCGGGTGATATTGAAATTGCTAGCGACCGCAATCTGTTTTCAGGCGGCGCGCTCTCACTCTGGCTTGAACAGCCGTTCTTCGGCTCAACCCATTTGATTCTCGGGCTCAAACTCAACCGGCTCTCGTCGGCATATCAAACGTGGCTCGCATTCTCCACCTTCCGCGACGCACTGCTCTATCCTGAATTTTCTGCGGAGATACTGTTATGATGCGCCATACTATTCTGATTGCATCGTTGTGTCTATCAGTGCTCTCGCTCTCGTGCGGAACAGAGTTGCAGGTGATTGTCCCCGATGTGGAATCGCTGCAATACCTTGACGGTACAACGCCCGTACCAATCGGTCAGCGCCGCCTTCTTGAAGGTATCTTTCAGATTGACGATGCGTCGCAACGCTTCGGGACGACAGTGGTGCTGAAACACGACGGAGAAACACTCTCGATGTTCAGCGCGAGAAATGTCTCCTACATGGTGCTGCAATCAGGCATCAAGGATTCCACTATCCGCTTTGCGGGATACTGGCGGTTTGCACAAGGCAGCGAGACGGGACTTTGCATTTTGGAAATCAGCCCCGACGACGGCGCACGCGACATCCTAAATGGACAGCGACCGAAATCGCTGACGTTGCGTGGATTTACCGGTGGTCCAAGCGAGCGTCCGCGCATACCCGTCACCATGAAATATCAAAGGGCGATCAAGGCGCGAACCGGCGGATTCTGGATTATCGCGCATCGCGGCGGCGGACGGAACAGCGACCGGCTTCCCTATTCCGAGAACTCGCTCGAACTCATCCGCTATGCAAGCAAACTCGGCGCGAACGGCGTTGAGATTGACATCAAACTCACCAAAGACCGCGTGCCGATTCTCTACCACGATGCCACGTTCAACACACGGCTTGTAGATGGCGAATATCTTGTCGGCGATATTGCCAACTACACCTATCCGCAAATCCTCGCGTTAGGCACATTGAAGAACGGCGAAAAGATTCCGACGTTGGAAGAATCGCTCAAAACAATCGTCGAGAGAACACTGCTGAGTTATGTGTGGCTTGATGTGAAAGACGTAACGGCAATGGACACCATCATTGCATTACAAAGGAAATACCTCGCCTATGCCGCAAGCAAAGGTCGCCAGCTTGAAATTGCCTTCGGCTTGCCCGACGAAACACTCTATAACAGGTTTCGAGAGCGAAGCGATTACAGCAACATTCCCTCTATCTGCGAACTCGGCGTTGAGCAAACACGCACCGTCAATGCAACCGTCTATGCGCCGCGCTGGACGTTAGGTACACAGCCCGATATTGTGAAGGATATGCAGAAAGAAAAACGGCGGTGTTTTGTCTGGACGCTCGACCAGCCCGAATTCATCGTCAAGTACATGCAGGAAGGTGACTTCGACGGTATCCTGACCAACTACCCTACGCTTGTGGCATATTACCAATACGTGCAACCATGATGACTACAGTTCGCGCTGCTATCCTTGCTGTAGCAACATATCTTCTGATGCCGGTGCAAAGCCATGCGGCAAACGATTCGACAGCAAAACAATACCGCGTTATTGTGGCGGCAAGCGGCATCCTCACCGGCTCGCGCGTGGAACGCTCCACTCTTCCCGACCAAAGCGACTACACCAACAACCTTTTGGGCGGCGCGCTGCGCCTGACATGGCGACCCGAACATCTTGTCGGCATTGGCATCGAGGCAACAGTGCTGCCCATATCAACTATGTCGGTGATACAGGACTCGCGCCTACCATCGGGAACAACCATGTCGCTATCGGCAGTGCCGCTGATGGCGGTGGTGACAATGGAAAAATGGGGCGTTGAAGTCAGCGCGGGTGTTGGCACGTACATCTACACATCACAAGCGCGGCTTGCAGCACAAAAAATAACAAGCAGTGATATTGAATCCGGTTGGATGCTTGGCGCGGGCTATGTCTATCCGCTGTCGCGTGCTTTTGCCGTCCATACCGACGTTCGGTTATACTCCATTCCGTATCGCGGCGTATCGGTTGCCACCGCAGGTCTCGGCATCCGCTGGCAGGCATGGTATTAACGGCACCGCACCATCTCCTCACCCATCCCTCCCCCTGCCGGAAAGTGCAGCATGCTTCCACCAAGCCACTCTTGCGTTATGCTTCCAACAAATACCGTTTGCATAGTGCTTTGCAATCTGCCACCTGCGTGCTAAGTTGCGGAAAGTAGGATGGGCTTATATGCATATCATTCGGATACTACCTAACACCCAATCCTTTGTGCGCAATTATACATGGATAACGAGACACTCAAATATTTATCTCCAGACAATAAACACACTGTCGAATTTGTATCGGCAGGAGAAATTCCCTTTGGACCACAGTACTTTAAAATCAAAATCGACAATCAACTTGTTGCAAACAGAAATTTTGGGATAAGTTTAGTTTGGCATCCAGACTCGACAACTGTAGCTCTGCAAGAGTGGTTGACGACAGACAAAATATTAGGACCAAATACTGCACTGACTATTGTTCATTTAGAAAACAAACAATGTGCTAAAATATCTGTTGCAGATAGGGGTTTTATTCGACCAATATTATTCGAAAATGGTAAGATAATTTTTCATAAAGACTATTCAGTATTCAAAGCGAGAATAATCGAATATGAAATTTTATTAGACAGTATTAAAAATTGGGAAGACATTAACTATGCCTAACAAGTATTTTCACATAAGTTGCGTGATAGGATCATATCACTCCGTCGGGGTTTTATCATAACCTTCCGTTTCTAGGCGGTTCATGCTATTGGTGTTTGGAGATAGAGGTAACGGTATTCGTTGAAAGCACAACGCAAAAACGTTTGGATGAAAGCGGACTGCGCTTTCCGGCAGGTGGCGGGTTGGGTATATGGGGCGGCGTGGTGCCGTCTTGAAGAGAACATTGAGGTTGATGATTGAAAAAGTGTGTCGGGTAATCGGTACAGCCGAGTAGATTCGCAGCAGGTATGCATACTGAATCAATTAATTAAACGAGAATACGATGAACACAAAGAAACCCGCCGACTCGGTGGTGGAAATGACGGAACTTGTTTTGCCGAATGACACGAATTATTTAGGTAACCTGCTTGGCGGACGGCTGATGCACTGGGTGGATATTGCCGCCGCACTTTCGGCGATGAAGCACAGCGGGCGCGTCTGCGTAACGGCTTC
>JAEUSO010000300.1 GCA_016788605.1 Candidatus Kapaibacterium sp.
CGTCGGTGAATGTCATGATGGTCTTGCGGTAGGTGGTGTCGGTGATTCCGCTGATACGCATACGCAAGCCGCTCACACCGTTGTTCACCACAGTTCCGGCAATGAGTTTCCGCGTGATGCCTTCGATTGAACCGGCAACGATAAACGGTACGTCCACCGCTTTGAACGTATTCGGCTCGGCATAGAAGGAGAATTTGGCAAACTTGGGTTTGAACATCGGGTTCGGGAGCGATTCTTCGTCAATCGCCGCGTTCACTCGCGAGTAGCTCGGCATTCCGATTACCGATTGGAACTGACCGTTTTGCTGTTGCATCCCGCCGAATGCAGGATTGATGCGCGCTTCGATGATGCGCTCGCCTTCGTCGTATTTTCCATTACCGTTTTCGTCTATAAACGGACGGAATGCCGCACTGCCTGTGCCTATCCAGTTCATTGCTGCAAAGTTGATGTCGCCCGTTTGCGGGTTCATTGACATTGCACCCTGCAACGACATCGTAGTTGTGGGCGACATGTTCGGCGAGAAGTTTGTTCCCGCAGCGGCTTGCACCGATCCCAAGTTCCACATCAGGTTGATTGCGCCCGCATAGGTTTTTGCAATCGGAGAATAATTCACGGACATGTTAATCATCGCACCTTGTACGATGGGGCGGGAGATATTCAACGAAACCGACTGCAATTTTCTTGTCGTCAGATCCACGCTGTATGCGGCGTTCATCATTGTGCCGCTGATGACGGGACTGCTGCTTTGGATACTGTACATCACGCTTCCGTTCAGGAAGTGATTCAGTTCCCCGCCGGCGCTTTGTCTGCGGTATGTTCCGCGATAGCTTGTCATTAACAAGAGCGACGACCAGTTGGTAAAGAGGTCGGTGGTGTATTGATAGGAGTTGCCTGATTCCGCCCTGTCCATAATACCGGAAACCCGCGTTGATACACCGCTGATACCGAGCGGCTGCACGATATTCATAGCAAGCGAGCTGCGGTCAATCACTCCTGCACCTGCGCCATTGCTGAAGCCGCGTATGGAGTTACTGAAAATGGAATTCGGCAGGAAGCGGGCATACGATGCATCAAGCATGGATGCGTTCGAGAAAAATGTTTGCGATGTGGCGCGAATAACTGCGTCGGCAACAACATCCACCGATAGTGCCGTCGAGCGCAAAATCCGCATGTGTGTTGAGTTGAAGACAAGCGGACGCGGGAAGAACGACGATTGATATTGATAATCCACGCCGGTTGTGTTGGTGAGCCAGTCGAAGACACCCACCGACATTGTTCCATTGCCCGACCACAGACCCGTTTGCTGATCGCGCCCGCCGGTCATGTTATACACGACGCGTCCGGGTTGCCACATCGTGGCGGGGATGTTATAGGTAAAGGTCTCGTCCTCAACTTCACCCGTTACACCGTACTTACGAAGGGTGTACAGTGTTACGCCTTGGAAGCGGGGTACACTGAACGAGTATTTCCCTGTCGAGTCCAGTTTTTGGTAATCCAATGTTTCCATACCGCGCAACAGTTCCACCGCACGCCAAACGCTTTTGTCAAGCTCGCCGTTGATTTCTGCAAAGTCGAAGAAGATACGCGGTTGCAGCGGCTCGTTGGTAAGACGGGCACCTTGGATTTGCATCGGTGTTACACCTTGTGTGGGCAGTACGCCCGCCGTCACGCTTTGCAGCCAGTTGTTTTCTTCAAGGGCGAAACGCCACTGCCAGTTTGTGAGCAGCAGCATACGATTGTCGTTGACAAGATAGCTGCCCGATGTGTTCAGTGTGGCATCGCCGCCAAGAAGGCGGAAGCCGCCGTTCAATCCGATGGCGTTGCTCATCATGCGCTGACCGGAGATGCTTGTTGAGAGGTTGTAGCCAATACCGCCGCCGTCAATCAAGGGGCGCGATATTCCAGCACCGTCAATAAGAGGATAGTAACTGTTAGCACCCATTTGCGTACCGATAAGTCCCATGCGCGAGAGCTGTTGCCAGCTTTGCTCGCGGCGGCGGTCGGCAAGAATGGGTAAGTCCTCGTCGGTTTGAAGCACAATGCTGAGCGAGCGGAGGTTGGAGCTGAGCTTCCAGGCAAACACACGCTCATACACTTTTGCCGAGAAGAAGATCTCGCCCGCTGCGTTGAAGAAATCGTTTTCGTTCAGGTCGTAGGTAACGCCGTCGAGATTGATGATTTTCTTGTCCACGTCAATCACATACGGGACTTGCTTCAAGCCGAAGCGTCCGATGATGCGGCGTGTGCGGGGATCCACTGTTTGGTTGATACGCAGAAGCGAGAAGAGTTCGGTAACAGGAAGGAGGAAGTCATTATCAACGAAGCGTGCCGATATGGACGCATTCACAACACCGCCATACGAGAAGTCCACCACCGCATCTTGCTCGGCTGCTTCCGCATCGTTCATATTCATCGGTGTGGATTCGGTACGCAGGGCGCGTCCGCGTTCTTTTGCTTCACGCTCGGCGCGGGCGTTCATTTCGCGGCGCGATTCTTTGTTCACCGCACGCTCGGCTGCGAGGCGCTCCATCCGCTCCACACGTTCTTTTGCTGCGGCTACACGCTCGGCTGACATAACCGTTGCACTTTTCGCCGTCTTTGCCACCACCGTCTTTTCCACGCTCTTCTTCTCCACCACTTTCGACGACATCACCATACCCGTCTTCGAGGTACGCTTTTCAAGGCGCACAACGCTTGCCCATGCGACGGACGACGCAAGGAGAAGAAGCAGGACTATGATGAGTGAGCGTTTCATTATTAGGGGGCGTAGTAAATCGTGTGCATAATGTTTGGTTTGTGTCGGGCTGTGTGTTGTGTGCTGTTGTTCTATGGAACAATAAATTCGAGGCGTTTCTCGATTGCGGCAAAGGTCTTCCGCACCTTTTCCGGTATCTCGGTTCGCTCGCTGTCAATTTTCAATTCTGCGATGTACCGCTTGCCGCTGCTGAATTTTGCCAATGCAAAGTCGAAGCGACGGTTCATACTGAAGTACACAGCAAGGAGTTCGAAGTGCTCGGCAACAACCGAGTCCGTTTCAGCATCCTTGATCGTCATATTCATATTTCCCCAGAACGGTGAGTTGCCTTTGGCTTCCATCGGGATAAACACCCGCATCATGCTGTCGCGCCGGGCTTGGGGTTGACCCACTTCCAATCCGATGTTCACCGTGTTGTTCAGATACACAACGCCGCTGACGCGCTCAACGATGAACTGCATGGCAATTGCCACGGAGTCGCCCGTCATTTGCCGTTCAATCGGTTTTGCAGTGGGTTTGCTCTTTATCGAGAAGCGCGCCCAGTATGTTCCGTTGTTCAGTGTGCCTTTGGGCGTGACAAGAAACTTGATGTTTTGCTCGGCGTTGGGTGGAAGCACCAACCGGCGCGGGAATACTCGCAAGTGTGGTATCAGGGAGTATTGCAGGGCGGTTACGGAGTCCAGCTTTTCCATATACATGGTGCCGGCACTATCGGTGGCGGGGTACGCAAAAAATGCGTTCACTTCCACTTCGCGCTCTTCGTTGCTGACGTTGCGCAGCAGCATCACGCCGTTGCGGGTGTCGGATGTTATCACCATCGAGGTCGGTGCCACATCTATCTGTGCGACGGCAGGGACTGCCAATGCCATGCAGCAGAGAAGAGATAAGAGGTTGAGGTTGAGCCGTATCATAGCGGGGGGTATGATGTTGTGTGTGTAAATCGTTGTTTGTTGGGATTTCCGAGGCAATGCGCGGAGCATATGGCATTTCCGTATGCTCCGCCTCGCTCTGCCTTTGGCTTAGATACTGTAGTTGCTGATTGTTACAGTACCGGTGATCGTTGTCGTTCCTGTTGCAATAGCTGTAACCGTTGCGTCAAAACGCACGCCGATATAGCCGTCTGTTCCCGGAGCCGAACCCAATGTGGCATCACCTGCATTTGTAATCGTCAAATTGGGGTTTGCACCGCTATTAAGGAAATTCCATGCTGTACCGTTGTCTGTGTAATCCCACCAGTCAAGAATCGTGGCCACTGCTGTGTTCGATGACAACGCCGATGTTGTGATGTCAATCTTCGAGCCGCGCTCGCCATGAACCGTAAAGTAGAGATATCCCGGTCCGGATGATTCGTTCGGATTGGGGGTTG
>JAEUSO010000301.1 GCA_016788605.1 Candidatus Kapaibacterium sp.
TTGCCAAGATTACGAAGAACAAGAACTGTATCAAGCGTAGAAACACACGCCACATTGAATGTTTGCGACTGTGTTGTGGCAAGCACCGGGCGCATGGATTGAACATTAGCTCGACATTGCACAACCGTACTGCGATTGCAGCCATCGGTCAATGCAATACTATCAAGCGCGAGAGTACCTTGCGGCGCACCAGCAAAGCGAACTGTTGCTACACCTGTACCTCCGGCGGGAATGGGATTAGGCGTGACGGATGTAATACTGAACTGTCCAGATTGCTGCGGCAATACGCAGGGTAGCGGAACAGACCCCGTGTTCCGAATAGTGAGTTGCTTAGTTGCCGGTGTGGACGGTATAAGGTTGGTGAAATCCACAAGCGGCGTATCAATAGCATGACGCATAATCGCGTAGCGGATACGAAGCGGAATGACCGTGCTGCCGGAGTTTGCATTCGCCGCATTCGAGAAGATGATCACCGTTGCATTTGCCTCGTCGCCCGGCTTCATATCCGTTGGCGGTGTGAAGCGAATGAGTATCGTATCTGCACCATTGCTTGGAATTACGATTGGTTGCCGGAGTAGCATAATTGACGGAGCATCTTTTCCGCTTATGGCAATACGCGATATATCGAGCGCACGCATCCCGGAATTACGAAGTATGAGTGCAGTATCAAGCGTTCCTGTGCATGGATTGGTATTGGCAACAATAGATGGAACACTGACCAAAACAGGCGCGGGAGATTGCACATACGCTTGCAGTCGTGTTTGAAGTGTAGCGGAGCAGGGAAGTCCGACTTTATAGACCGTGTCGCTGAGTGACGATGTATCGCCACCGGTGAATCGCACAGCAATACGCGCCCGAACTGCGGGCGGAATCGGGTTTGGTACGCACGAGCGTATGATGAATTTTCCAACCGTTTGCGGAAGGGTCAGTTGTACCGGTTGTGTTCCGGTATTATTGACGTAGAGTGCGGTATCTATAGCGGTATTGGGCGGCACATTGAGCAGTTGCAGCCCGCCGAAATCGAAGGCGAGTGTTGCTGTGTCGCGTCTGCCAATCAGAGGTATATCCACTACACCGTTTACTGAAGTTTGAGCATTTGTCCGCAGCCGCAGAACAGCACGTTTCACCGCTGCTTGCGTTGTTGAAAGTCGAACAGTGATCTGACGTGACCGTGTGGCAAGAATGGTATCGGGTGTTGAATAATTCACAATCGAGAATGCAAGCGAATCAGCGCCGATAATCTCGGCTGATTGCACGATAGCATCGCCCGTTCCCGGACTGAAGAGGGTGGCAATGGTATCGGTCGAGAGCGATTGCGAACAGAGCGGAATTTGCAGCATCACGGAATCACGCACGGGCTGTAAGCGCGGTATTCTTACACCTTCTCCGGCAAGTTGCAGTGTAGCGGGCGAAGCTACTCCGTTGTGGTTCATGATGAGTTGCGCGCTTGTTCTTCCTGTCCGCACCGGAGCGAAACGCAATGTCATTCTGCGCGTTTGATTGGGCTGCAAGGTGAATGCGCCGCCGCCGTTCGTTATGCTGAATTGTGTTGTGTCCGGCGCACCGATTTTCACCGATGTTACACTCAGAGGTCGGTTCGAGACGTTCTTGATAATGGCATCAACGGTTGTATCCTTTTGTGTTGTAATCTCAACTTGCCCGAAGTCAATCAGTGTCATTGGTGATTCTGTGGGCGGATTCACCGCTTCGCCTGTAAGGATGATATTAACCGTGTCGCACCTCATATAAATACGCAGCACTGCGGTTTTGAATCCAAGCGAGTGCGGCGTAAAACGAAGCTCGTAATCCCGCTGCTGACCGGGATAGACATAATCATAGTATTGGGTGCTGGTGTTCACTATTTCAAAGTCAATCATATTGAACCCGAGAATGCGGACAGAATCCACCAATCCCCACGATGTGCCTGTGTTACGGATTATTTGGGTGATGACCGAATCACGCTGCGTTCGCACCAAGAGCTGTCCCCAGTTAATACTGTCTTTCTTGACGATGTTATGCAGTCCGATAACAAAAGGAGCGTCGGATGTATCGGCTTGGATTGGCGCAAGCGCGTAGTCCCAAAGAAAGGCGTTGCCATCGCTGCCAACCGACACCGACCGCGCATTAGTGGAGAATATCGCGGCATTGTTGATTGATGTAGTCGAATGCGGATTAGCTGTGCGGATTGTCGCACCGGTTTCTGTATTCCACGCGCTAAGTTGCGCGGCGGGAACGGTCATTCCAACCCCATACATCGTGCTTTGCGACATGTCGTAGAGTGGATGATTGACTGTACGTATTCTCTGCATTGATGAATCAAGAATATACGTGCGTTGTGTTGGAATATGCACGACAGCACACCTGCCCAACCCCTTCGAGTATGAAAGCCGCGCACATTCGCCGTTTGTTGCAATATCATCCGTGAAACGTAGTATCTGCGCGCCGTTTGTTGCATTTGCCTTTACCACCACCGTGCGTCCGCCCGACGCTATTGCTGCAACAAATATCTGCGAACCGTCCGCATTGAATTGAATATCACGTCCGGCTATTGTGTTTGCTATTGTTATCTGCCGTTGGAACGTACCTGTTGCCGTTGCATAAAACCGCACGGTGCTGTCGCTGACTATGGCATACGATTGACTGTTTGGCGTAAAGCAGACACCATATCCTGCTCTTGGATGCCGTACTATGAGTGCTCCGGTCTGTGAGTTCCATACGGCAACATCATTCGAGTCACTGCTTGCCGCTATGTAATTGCCATCGGGGCTGAACCGCATCGTTGAATGCCGGTTACTATTATTCTCCAATCCGTAGCAATACCGGATTGTATCACGCGATTGCACCGAATGAACTGCAACAGATCCGTCTTCGCCAAGAGTTGCTACACGCTGGTCGTTTGTTGTAACGTCACACGACATCATCGCCCCACGTATCGAGCGGGGTATAATTTGTCGAGAATGCGCCCCCGTTATTGACCAGATATTTATCCCGCCGTGGTGATTCGCGGTTATGATATTTTGACCGCTCGGTGTAATCGCCGCCGCATACGTTCTCCACGAATGCCTGTTCACTTTTCCCGCACCATCGAAGACCGCCGCTTGTGTTTGAGCAAGGATATTCCACAACATCGAAGCACCCCTGAACTGTGTACCGTTTTGCTCAAGTTCCCCGCATATAAGGAGTTGCGTACTGTTTGCGATATATGTTGCGTAGTAATGCCTACCGATATTTCCTGTGATGGTTTGCTGCACACTTTGTGATGCCGTGCTCCAGATTTTCGTTTCACCGCAATCGTACGACACAACGACGTGGTCGGTTTGCGTTGGATTAAAATTAACCGAAGTCGCTACACAAGAAGGACTTACGTCAAACGTACCGACTAATTGATATGTTGAGGCATTGCGGATATTCACACGTCCCGACGCATCGCTTGTTGCGAATCGTGTTCCATCCTGACTATAGGCACATGCAGTAACTGCGTTTGTATGGTTCGAGATGGTTTGAAGGAGCGTCCCCGATCCGGTGTCATAGACCTTAACATTATTCACTAAATTCGTCACGCCGACAACGATGCGATTCCCACCTGGATTTACAGCTATCGCGCTCCACATTAGCGATTCACCAAAACTCCTGATAATTTGGTATGTCGAAGCATTCCATACACTTACCTGACCTCCACCCGTACCATTCTGACATGTGTAGATTGTTGAGCCGTCACTGCTCCATACCACATTGTTGATTATTCTGTTATTAGGGGCAGTTAGTGTTGCCACTGTATCGCCCGTTTGCAGGTTTATCACGTATGCTCGTCGGCATTGCGGCATCAGTATATCGGGGACTAAACAGACAACTGCATAATTCGGGTTCTGTGGGTTTAGTACTATCTGCTTCACCTGCGGCGCATGACCATGATTCAAGGGAAGGGTAGTTTGGTTTGGGTACTTCAAATGCGATACGCGGACTTTGTTCTGGTTGCCAATTTTATCGGGTGTCGGTACCCATACTTCAAAGGTATTTGTCACATTATCTTGCAAAAGCGACCAAGAGTTTCCATTATCAC
>JAEUSO010000302.1 GCA_016788605.1 Candidatus Kapaibacterium sp.
AAAACACCCGCCCCGATTTTCTTGAACGGCTGAACACAACACCGATTGTCAGCGACGGCTCGATGAGCGCAGAGTTACAGCGGCGCGGGCTGCACGAATCCCCACCCGATGTCTATAACTTGAAGAACCCCGTTGTTGTCGAGGAAATCCACCGCCTGTTTTTGGATGCGGGCGCAGAGTTGCTGCAAACCAATACGCGCCATGCAAACAGGTTTGCCCTGCAAGAAGCCAATCTTGCCGACAAGGTCTATGAAATCAACCGAAAAGGTGTGTGGATTGCGCGTACCGTTGCGCTGCACAAAGCATACGTGGCGGGAACAGTCGGTCCAACCGGCTCGATGCTCCACCCCGTCGGGTCGCTCGGTTTCGACGAAGTGCATCAGGCGTTTGTCGAACAAATCGTTGCCTTGCTTGATGGCGGTGCGGACTTACTCCTGCTCAAATCCTTCATTGATATACAGGAACTCGAAATAGCCATTGCCGCAGCGCAGTTCGTCCGTAGCGACGTTCCTATTATTGCACTAAAGACATTCCCCGAAGACGGCAGCGTACTTGGCACATCCTACCCGGGTGATATTGCCCGGCGGCTTGAAACAAAGAATGTGATTGCCCTTGGCTCGAACGGCACGGTGGGTCCGCAACGCATGGTCAGCATAATTCAGCATATCGGAAAGCGTAATGTTCCGCTGTGCGCAATGCCCGACATCGGTATTCCCACGGTGGTGAACGGCACACCCGTCTATAATGCAGAGCCGGACTATGTGGCACAATCGGCGCGGCGCTTAGTTGAAGCGGGCGCAGCTATTATTGGAGCAGACGGAGGCGCGACCTATGAGCACATCCGCGCTATCAGTAAGGCGGTTCAGGGTGTGGAAATTTTCTCGTCTCCCGCCGAACTCAAAATCACAACCGATGCCGGAACACCCGAAGCTCCGAACGATGACCGTTCGGAATTTGGTAAATCCGTCGGAAAGAAATTTCTGACGACAGTGGAATTGGATATACCGCGCGGCATGGATATGGGTTCGGTCATTGAAGGCGCGGCATACTTGAAGCAACACGGGATTGACGCGGTGAATATCAGCGACGGTGCGCGTGCCCGCCTGCGGATGAACTCGACGATCATATCGAAAATTGTTCAGGAACAAACAGGCATGGAGTGTATCACCCATGTTGCCTGCCGCGACCGCAATATGGTGGCATTACAAAGCGACATGCTTGGCGCGTATTCGCTTGGCGTGAAGAACATTCTTGCCGTCACGGGCGACCCCGCACACATCGGCGATTTTCCCTTGGCAACAAGTGTGTATGACATTGATGCAATCGGACTAATCCGCTCGCTTGCGCGAATGAACGGCGGACGCGACCTTGCCGGAAACCCGCTTGGTTCACGCACACAGTTCACCATCAGTTGCGCCTGCAATCCCGCAGCCGACGACCTTGAACGCGAGATTGACCGCCTTGCACAAAAAGCCGCCGAGGGTGCGGATGTTGCATTCTCGCAACCAATCTTCGATATGGAAATCCTGCACCGCTTCCGCTCGCGCACGAAACATCTGCCCATTAAGTTTCTTGTGGGCATCATACCGCTTCGCACGATACGCCATGCTGAATTTCTGCACTACGAAGTTCCGGGAATGACCGTACCGGCTTGGGTGCGCAAGCGAATGCAACAAGCAGGTGCATCGGTGCAACACAGCGCACAGGAAGGCATGGATATCGCCGTTGAGTTTCTGCTGCAATGCTCGGCGGAAGTGGACGGCGCGTACCTGATGCCGCCCTTCAAAAAATATGATATGGCAGTGAGTATATTGCAACGCATACCGTCATTCACTAACTCATAAGTACTCATGGAAAACCCAATGGATGAAGTCCGTTTCCCGTTCGACTCCGCGCCGCCGCAAATGCCAATCGAAGAAAAACGCATCGGTTTCGGCAAACGGCTCGGGGCATGGCTGCTCGATCTTATCATCGTTATATTGATTGCAGTCATTGTCAATATGTTGCTTGCCGAACAGCTTCAAGGATTATTTCAAAGCATCATTGATGCAAAGATGGCTGAAATACCTCAGAATACAGGAGAGATGCCGGATTTTGCAAAATCAATGATTGACTATGGAGTACGGTTCGGAATTCTTTTAGGAGGTGTTGGATTTTTATACAGTTTTTTAGAGCTTTTTACGGGAGCATCGCCAGCTAAAATGATGCTAGGGATTGTCGTGGCTCATGCCGATGCACGCAAAGGCAACATTGGAGTATGGGCAATACGATGGGCGATTAAGGAAATATCAAGCATTTGCAATTTTATAGGAACTATGTTCATCATCAGTTCGCTTGAAACGTTAGGCGGGATTTTGGGATTTGCATTTGTCATCGGCTGTTTCTTCGCACTCAGCAGCAAGAAGCAGGCATTGCACGACATCATCGCCAAGACGGCGGTCTATGATACTGACGACGTGCTGAATAGCTAACCGCACAAAATGCATAGAACGACAAAAGCCGGACACATCATCCGGCTTTTTTGTTTGTCATTACACTTCGTCAATCACATTCAGGCAGTACTCGCGGTAGGAGCTTTTTGGCAGGGCGTTCACCACATCAAGGTATTGTGCACGGGTAATGTATTTCTCGTGCAGCGCGATTTCCTCCAAGCAGGCAATCTTCAATCCCTGACGCTTCTCCACTGCGTGAATAAACTGGCTTGCTTCGAGCAAACTTTCGGGAGTTCCTGTATCAAGCCATGCAATGCCGCGCCCCATCACTTCCACGCGCAAACGCCCTTGGCGCAAATAGGCATTTTGCACTTCGGTAATTTCCAACTCTCCGCGTGAACTTGGTTGCAAGCCGGGTGTAATATCCACCACATCGTTGGCAAACACATAGATGCCGGGTATGGCATAATTCGATTTCGGCTGTGAAGGTTTTTCTTCAATCGAGAGTACTTCGCCGCCCGCACCGAACTCAACCACGCCGTAGCGTTCGGGGTCGGTGACGCGGTAACCGAACACCGTGCCGCCGGTATTATTGGCAATGGCGTTGCGAAGGAAATCCAACTTGCCGTAGAAAAGGTTGTCGCCCAAAATCAGGCAGACGGAATCCGCGCCGATGAACTCTTTGCCATAGATAAATGCTTCGGCAATTCCTTTTGGTTCGGGCTGCACTTTGTAATGCAGGGAAATCCCCCACTGCGAGCCGTCGCCAAGAAGCCGCTCAATCACCGGTGTGTCTTTGGGTGTCGAGATAATGAGTATCTCGCGGATGCCGGCAAGCATCAGCGTTGCAAGCGGATAGTAGATCATCGGCTTGTCATAGACGGGTTGCAGTTGCTTGCTTTGCACCGCCGTCATCGGATAGAGCCGCGTGCCGCTGCCACCCGCTAAAATTATTCCCTTTGTTGCCATGATGTTGTGTGGTTATGAGTATAGATTCAGGGCGCAAAGATACAGCCCCAACAAAAAGCCCCTGCTTTTGCGAAGCAAGGGGCTATTCATTCAACGTAGTTGTTGGTATTACTGCTTGATAAACTTCATCGGTGCTGTTGCACCAAAGCGTATGTAGTAGATACCCATTGCAAGCGCTGATATATCTAACTCCCTCGATTGCTCTACCTTGCCGGATAGTACCGTCGTGCCGAGGTAATCATACATAGTGAAGTTGGTTTCTGTCGTTGTTTCCGGTGCTGTAATTCGCAATGTGCCGGAGGCGGGGTTGGGGCTGAGTATCCAAGCAGTAGCACTCTGTTCTCCTGTCTCCACACTTGTTGTTCCAAGTGTGATTTTGCGAATGCGGTCATTACCACTATCCGCTACATACACAGTTGTCCCGTCAGGTGACACCGACACGCCAGTCGGGAAACTAAATTGTGCAGAAGCACCCGTTCCGTCGGCAAAACCAGTCGTGCTTCCCGCAAGAGTGGTTACCGTCCCATCAGCACTCACCTTCCGTATCCGGTGATTATCTTTATCCGCCACATACACCGTTAGACCGTCAGGTGACACCGCTACACCTGTAGGTAAATTAAATTGTGCAGAAGTACCCGTTCCGTCGGCAAAACC
>JAEUSO010000303.1 GCA_016788605.1 Candidatus Kapaibacterium sp.
GAGGAGGGCAAATGAAGCTGACAGAATTCAGTGCATTCGCCATGCTCATTCTGCAGTTGCATCTACATGCCGACGATAGCAGGGTGCTGTTCAAGCAATTATTAGCAAACCCGATTGAAGCACGGATTGGCACGATGTATCAGGCAACCGATAACCGCCTGCGGCTTGATATTGGTCATACATTCGACCTGATGTCCGTTGCTTCGTCATCTGATTTCAACGCTGTGCTTGGAGGTGACTTTTTTACCTATACACGGCTTCGGTCGGAAGGCAATCTGAAATTTCCTGTCGAGACGGTGGATTATTTCTTCGGAGTCAATTCATCGTTGCAATGGAAGAGTCCTCAGGTATTGTATGATGCACGAATACGGCTATCCCATATATCAGCGCACTTAACTGATGGTGTTGCGGATGCCAATGGCACGCTTCAACCAAAACCGTTTGTTTATAGCCGTGAGTTTGTTGATATCATCGCTTCGGTAATATTCGACAACACCTACAGGGTATATGCCGGTGGTACATTCATTTTTTCAAATCACCGTTTGGCATATCCTGTGTCGTTGATAATCCCGCAAGCAGGCGGTGAGATCCATTATCCCATAACTCAATCTATCAAAGCACAGGCGGGAGTTGATACAAAACTTGTCGCCGTTAATGGGGTAGCGCGCCTCATCACTGCCTCGCAAGCAGGTGTTTCATTCAAACAAATGAATGGTTATTCCGTATTTGTCGGTGTGTATCAATACTCCGGTTATAGTGTTCACGGATTGTTTTTTGACACGGTGGATAATTACTGGGGCTTTGGATTTCAAGTGCAGTTGTAGCAGTTACAGCACTTCGTCAATACGCGGTTTTCAGTAACTTTGTGCGAGTGGAATCCCCACTCCGTAATGGAGCAAAAATTCGACTATATAATTACTATGAATAAGATTCAACTTGAAATTCTAGGTCTCTCTGCATCACCGGCAAGCAACGGGGCGTACGCGCTCTTCTTAAAAGAAACGGGCGGGACTCGACGGATGCCAATCGTGATTGGTGCGACAGAGGCACAGGCGATTGCCGTGGAACTTGAAGGGGTGAAACCGCCGCGACCAATGACGCATGATTTGATTAAAAATATCATTGAACATTTCAACGCTACAGTATCAGAGATAAACATCATTGAGTTGCGTGACAGCACATTCTATGCAACTATCAGTTTCGATGGCAGCGGAATTGAAATAGATGCCCGTCCAAGTGATGCCATAGCACTGGCTGTACGGTTCAACGCTCCGATTTTTGTTAGTGAGGATATTATGAACGAGGTTGCCTTCCTGCCCGAAAGCAGCGAGACGGAAGGTGAAGAAGAGGAGGAAGAGGATAATCTGATTGACTTGCTTCGCCAGAGTTCCGACGATGCAGAGAAGAAACAAAGTGAAACGGCAGATACGGCGCAGGACTCCGACGAGATGCTTTCGTATGCCGAGCAGTTGAAAAGAAAGTTAGCGAATGCAATAAGCCAAGAAAACTATGAACTTGCAGCAAAAATCAGGGACGAAATGCAAAAAAATCAATAGTCGTTGTTTCGGGTTTTATGCCGGTTCTTATATTCGCACCCCGAATTGCATATCAATGTTTTGGTCCTGTCGGTTTGCAATCACGGCGGAGTAGCTCAGTTGGTTAGAGCAACGGAATCATAATCCGTGTGTCGGGGGTTCAAATCCCTCCTCCGCTACATACCATTGAATCAAGCCCGTACATTCTTGTGCGGGCTTTTTTTTATGCCGGATACCACGCAGCCGAGCCAAACGTTACTGCCGATCCGGTTGGAGCATCATCCCATTGTGCATAGTCGAATGCAACACCTTTACCGGGGTGTATCGCATTAAGCATAGTATAGACAGGCGCAAGTCCGCAAATACGTGTCTTGTCCTGATTGTCGGCTATTCGTTTGAAATACAAGTCAGCGTTTCCGCGCACCATGGCATCCATAATTTCATAGTCGGTGATTTTAACCTCGTCGAGCTGCGTTGCGGCATCATAGTCATCGCCGAATCGCTTGCCAATATGTGCAAGGTCACCGCTGACAAGATAGAGTGCTTTCTTACCACTCTCTTCAACAACCGACTTCAATGTGGAGCAGAACTCCATGATACATTCATCGTCGGTAGGGGAGCGTTCGGTTTGGATAAAATCACCGAAGGATGTAACCAGCACGGGCAGCACAGTAAAATCGCGGTCGGGGAACATGTGCTTGAGAAAAACATGGTGCAACTCCAAAGAATGTTCCGGCATATACGCAATGTCGTTGAACGTTGGTTCAAAACTCAAACGTTCGCGTAACGCGTCAATCAATTCTTTATCAGTTTGCAGCATACCAAGTGGCGTTTCAAAATCCTTGTAAGTAAGTATAAACCTGTCCTGCCATCCGTAATGCGATGTGCCGATATGTATAATCACATCGAACTCTGTGTCACAGATTGCCTGAAACACTTGTGCGTACACATCACTGTTCACGCGAAAATCTATGTGCGGTATCACAGCGGCGATAGCATTGGCGGGATAGGCGCGTTTATTCGCTTTTGCAAGTATCTGGCTAAGGTAAGAACGCAATTCATCAGGTGATTTAGGATATACAGTTCCGGCACAGATAGCAGGACGTGTTTCCGATTCGATAAACTCTATTGCTTCGTTGTATGCAGTATTTTCAAGATACATCATGTCGTCGAGCGACTTAACAAACTTGATGAGTTGTGCCATGTCAATTTCTGTTTGTAACCGCTCGCCTAAGAGGCGGTGAATATCGCGTAAGGAACGAACGCCATCCATCAATTCAAGAATGTACAACGAGTCGGTGTCAATAGCCACATCTTGAAAAGCAATGTCGAGCGGATCATGCAGCAATACGATTTCGTTGCCATCTTCTTCGCTAAGTAGCGTTTGAACATCCATTCGCAGTGGAGCAACGGGGTCAAGTAAGTTCATCGGTATTATCCTTATTTACCTTGCCATTCGGGCTTACGCTTTTCAACAAAAGCCGACATTCCTTCTTTCTGGTCGGCTGTACTGAACAGCATATAAAAATTCTTACGTTCAAATTCCAATCCGCCTTCAAGTGTCGTACTGAATGCTTTGTTTACAGATTCTTTCGCAAGGCGTGCTGCAAGCGGAGCTTTTGCGGCAACATCCTTTGCTAAAGCGAACGCTTCTTCCAAATAGTATTCAACCGGAACAACGCGATTCACCAATCCGGCGGCAAATGCTTGTTGTGCGCTAATCATTCGTCCAGTCAAGACCATTTCCATCGCAAGTGCCTTACCGACGGCGCGAGTGAGCCGTTGCGTACCACCTGCACCGGGCATCACACCGATGTTGATTTCTGGCTGACCGAACTGTGCGGTATCGCTCGCAACAATCATATCGCAAAGCATTGTCAGTTCGCAACCGCCACCTAATGCAAATCCGCTCACCGCAGCAATGACCGGCTTTTTCGTTTGTCGGATGCGCTCCCACCGCGAAAACTGATCGCGTTCAAGCATCGTGACGGTATCTGCGTTATCCATTTCCTTGATATCGGCACCGGCGGCAAATGCTTTTTTCGAGCCGTGAATGACGATGCAACGGATTGCAGAATCTGCATCATACGTTTCAAATGCATCCACTAACTCAATCATCGTCTGCAAACTGAGTGCGTTGAGTGCATCAGGTCGGTGGATTTGAATCGCACCAATGCCGGGATGGAGCGAATATGTTTTTATACAAGTGTATTCCATGGTGTTATGTCGTTTGTGTTCTGTGTCGTTGCGAAGATACGAGCAAGTTCGCTTCAGAGGAAGAACAGCAATGCTCTTGGAAGAAATCTAACGGAGATGGATAAGTTTAGCGGTTGCTTTTGCATTCTCACCGGCAATACTGACGAAGTATGTTCCGGTCGCTGGGAATTCTGAAGAGCGCAGGAACACGGTGTTCACGCCTTCATGAATATCAATGGAACGTGAGAATATGCTGACACCCGTTGTTGATACCAATGTTAATGTCATCGTGCCATGCTCCG
>JAEUSO010000304.1 GCA_016788605.1 Candidatus Kapaibacterium sp.
TTTCGTACAGATGACGTAGACGTAGAATTAGTCGTGTGGCAACAAAATATACGGCTTCCGAAACGGTATGAACTAAACAACTTTATTGATTAACTGCTTTATTTGCCTAAAACATTTGTTTACTATTGCGTACGGAACTAACGGACACGTTTTTAATGTACAGAAATGGCAAATGACGGAATCGTACTCAGTGACACATGGCGTCGGCTGCTGTGTCGTGGATTGAAAGATCTCCGAGACGACGGACATCTTTGCGACACACGGATTCTGGCCGCCGGAAACGTACAGTTGAACGCTCACGCTGTCATTTTGAGTGCCAGCAGTCCGTATTTTCGGAGCTTGTTCAGTAGTGTCAAGCAGGGTTTTTTTACTGTCCGAATAGATCATGTTACTTCGGATGTTCTCGTTAACGTGCTTCACTTTATCTACACGGGCGAACTGCGAATCGGAACTTGCGCCATGTCCGAGCTGGTCAGCGTTGCAAAGCAGCTCGAGCTACGCAAACTCGAATCGCTATGTACAGAACTGCAAAAGTCACGCGATGAAAAGAATTTGTCGAGGTACAAGAGCAACGAAGACATCGCAGACTATAGTCATGCAACAGGTCCAAACTGCGATAGCTTTGCAATTTCGAGTTTAACTGGTAGTTGGACGACCGTCGCCAACGGCAACCGCCGTCACGAGTTCAAAAGTCCGCAGGGTGGCAGTTCTCGAACTTCGACGCCTATGACCCCAGCATCACGCACTCCTACACCAAAGACTATCGCATCAGCTCCAAGCACTCAGCGCAACGTGGCTGTTACAGCGATGAGCAACAGCGGAGGGAGTCGTATGGTTTCGACAACAGGTACTGCGAATACAGCGTGGAATTCGCAAGTTTCTGCCATTTCTCCGCGTTCATCGAAAGCTCTAAGTTCAACTATTGTCGCGTTGGAATCAACGCCAAACTCCACCAGTAGCACTAACTTCAACAACGCTAGCGCCGGTGTTAGCAGCAACAGAACGGCTGGATCTAGGCTCGCGGCTGCGTTAACATCTCGACCGATACCGTTTGCCAACATCTCCGCTCACCCGCTGCTGCCGAAGCTGCGCACTCAGAACCAGTTTGACGGCAAAGTGCGTCCGTTTACGTGTTATATCTGCGGCCGCAAGTACGGATCTTCGAAAGGTTTAAATTGGCACATTCAGGCACATCACGGCGTATTTGCCAATCGCAGGAATTTATCGACAGCTTCTTCATCATCAGCCGGCAGCGAGAGAAAGCCGCAGTGTAAGATTTGTGGACGGTTCTTTCCGCAGCTCAACTACTTGCATCTCCACGAAAAGTGTCATCGAACCGCTTCGGAGACGGGCAGGAAACCGCAGTATACATCGCCGCTCGTTTCGATTGGCTACCAGCGACACAAGCCTGACGAATCAGGTCGCTACGTTTGCCGCGTGTGCGGCCGCGCCTTTCTCCGATCGCAAGCGCTCGGCAGTCACATGTGGTGTCACTTACCTCAGGGTCGTCATGGGAAACGCCAGCTGAAACGCTCTTCGGAACCAGGCGGTTATTTCGATTCGCTCCCACCAGATTCCGCGTCGACTTCCGCAGAAATAGGAGAAATCGGTGACGCGGTTCCCACTGCCTATGACTGTGACGATAATGACGACGACATTGAAACAGTGCCAAAAGTCGAAAACAGCGGCGAGTTTGCTGAAGGCAGGGCTGCCTCCATTGAACGACCAACACTGGCCAATAATTCTTCTGACGTGGAGCGTTTACATGCCAGTACGTCAGACAGCGGAGTTGTGTTTAATACGCTCGCTGATGGCAGGTTGGTAAATTAAATTAAAACCATTTTAACTTCGTTTTACCGAGTTTGCGATGTACAAATGTTTGTTCGTATGGAGTGTGTGGTTGCGGTGAAAAATTACATTGCATTTTGTCGTTATGTACAGTCCGTTTTCGACCAGTGAACCCACCACGTCTTCACACGATGTACAGCCGCAGCAGCAGCTTGATCACCGTGACAACACTGCCACTGTTGCCCATAGCAACAGTGTAAACAACGAAAACTTGGAACTGCCAACAGCCGTCCACGAAGATACTAGTTTAACTGCATTGACAGCAACAGAATCAGCGAACGATACAAGCAACGCCAACGCTAGACAAGTAAAGTCCAACAAGCATCAGCAGAGTGGTAATAAAAAGTTGTTCGGCTGCGAATTGTGCGGACGAGAGTTCCTGTACCTCGCATCGTTGCGTGCTCACCGTCGTCAGCACGCCCGCGACAAGTTGCACTACTGTCGGAAGTGCGGCAAGTCGTTCAAATGGTTTTCCGTGTTCAGCAAGCACGACTGCGTTCAAGCCCCGTCTACTGTTGCTACTGCTGCGTCTGTTACGGAACGAATTTCTGCCGATAAGTCCTCTCGCCAGGTTGCGAATAAGGTCAAGGTCAAGAGCGAGCCAATGGAAGGAGAGTCAGCAGTTGCGTTATCGTTGCGCAACGACTCGAAACACCACCATGCGAACAACGAGAGAAAACGCGACTTGCAACACCACCATCATACGCAACCGCAACAGCGGCGACAGCAGCTGCAGGGTGCAGAAGTCGATTTCAACGCTAGCGAACGAAGACAGTTTTATGCCAATGGGGATAGAAATTTGAGCGTCAGGCCTTCTCCATCGTCTATACGTGACAATAGCGGTTTAAAATTCAGCAGCAGACCTGGGTTGGATTGTAATCGAAAACGACCAATAGCAAATCAGCGAAATTCGGGCAATTCCGAGGCGGCAAGAAACAGTGTGGCAGAAGGGCAGGAGGGGCTACTGGATATGCCACAACCGATTGCCGTCGGTTCGGGCGACAAGTGGAGTTGCCCGATATGCGGCAACGTCTACAAATCACTCTACTTTGTCAAGAACCACATGCGCATCGTTCACGCCGGCATGAAGCGCTACAGCTGTCCGCTGTGTGACAAGCGTTTCGGATATTCGAATGTACTCCGCGACCACATGCGGCTTCATGAGATGCACGGCATGGTTCTACCTCCGTCTCCTTCGTCGCATCAGCAGCAGCCAATGTCAGCGGGGGTACCGCCGCCTCCTCCACTCACCCACAATCCCTTGCCACTCATTACCCACAATCCCTTGCACATGTCGCCGCGTGATTGGCTGCCGCCGCGTCATCACTCGCCGACGGGCTGGCCGGGAGGCGGGCCCCCTCCTCGGTGGGTAACTCCGTCGGGATTTCCCGGAGGGCCCCAAGCGCCGCCGCCTCCCCCTCTGTGGCCAAACTTAGCCTGGCCCTCCGCATCAGTGGAAAATCCTCTTTGGGATGCGCATCCTCTGGCGCCACCACCTCATCATCTATTTCCGCCCGCCCCAGGGGCTTGGCTCGGCAAAGACATTCCACCAATGCCAGGCGTCGGCATGAACCCGAGCAGCAGCAACGGACTTTTTCGCGACTCACTAGCCGGCCGCGGGCTGTTTCCCTGCCGAGGATGTGCGGAGGTGTTCGACAGTCAAGCATCGCTTGTCGCTCACGCCGAGCTGCGTCACAAGTCACCACCCGCCGCCTCCTCCGCCAGCATCTCGGCCGCTGCAGCTGCCGAGCTGGCGGATAAATCGTTTTTCGTCTGTGGCACGGACGACTGTCCAGAGGTGTTCGACAATGCCGAAGAGCTGCGCGATCACCGTCAGCAGAGTCACAGTGCGGTGACGGGAGAACGTAAATCGTACGCGTGTACGTATTGTTCGCGCGTGCTCTATTCATACGGAGGCTGGAAATTACACGAGATGATCCACCGCGGCGAGAAGCCGCTGAAATGCAAGTACTGCCCTTACAACGCTCGGTCCGCGGCCAACATGCACAGTCACGTGCAGACGAGACACAAGTCGCGAACAAGTTCAACTGGCAACAATGTGCGATAGCTGTTCACGTTTCGAATATGTGTGTGTGTTGCGTTATTTGTCGAACGTCACTTGGTCTTCGAGAATTTTCACAGTTTTATTGTCATTTATTGATGTTAATTCACCAAGGTCC
>JAEUSO010000305.1 GCA_016788605.1 Candidatus Kapaibacterium sp.
GCTTTTTGTAACAATGGTTGATACCAACTTTGTAATCTGCCCATCATCTTGTCACTAAATGTGCGTTTGTGACTGGGTTTCTTTGATAAAAACAAAGCACACATCATAGGGATATAGGTCAGTGATAAAATCAATGCTCCGAAAATGGCAAAGCCAACGGTTTGAGCCATTGGGCGAAACATCTTACCTTCAATGCCAATGAGAGTAAGAATAGGAATGTAAACAATAAGGATAATAATTTCGCCAAATGCTGCACTACTACGGATTTTTGATGCAGATTGAAAAACTTCTTCGTCCATTTCGGACTGTGTCAATGTTCCGATTGTTTTTCTTAAACCCAAATGGTGCAATGTGGCTTCCACAATAATTACGGCACCGTCCACAATCAAACCAAAGTCAATTGCTCCCAAACTCATCAGGTTAGCACTTACGCCAAACACATTCATCATTCCTAATGCAAACAACATGGATAAAGGAATTGCGGAAGCAACAATCAATCCTGCCCGAAGATTTCCAAGAAACAGAACCAAAACAAAAATTACAATCAATGCTCCTTCAATCAGGTTTTTCTCTACTGTTGATATGGCACGATTTACCAAATCGGTTCTGTCCAAATAAGGTTCTATTAGCACATCATTAGGCAATGATTTTTGAATGTTCTGCATTTTTTCTTTGATACGGCTAACGACATCGGCACTATTTGCACCCTTCAACATCATTACCACACCTCCCACTGCATCTACTTCACCATTGTAGGTCATAGCACCGTAACGAACGGCACTGCCTAAATGCACTTCTGCAACATCCTTAATTAGAATAGGAATACCGTTTGGATTTGTTTTTACAACAATGTTTTTGATGTCGTCAAACGAGCCAATCAAACCAACTCCGCGAATGAAATAAGCATTTGGCTTTTTGTCAATGTATGCCCCGCCTGTGTTTTCGTTGTTCTTCTCTAAGGCAGTAAAAATTTCGGGAATGGTAATGCCCATTGCCATCAAGCGATCGGGATTCACTGAAACTTCATACTGTTTGAGTTGCCCGCCAAAGCTGTTCACTTCGGCAATGCCGGGTGTTCCATAAAGTTGTCGGGCAACAATCCAATCCTGTATTGTTCGCAAATCCATAGCAGTGTATTTGCTTCCGCTTCCCTTTTTTGGATGGATTATATATTGATACACTTCACCCAATCCAGTGCTTACAGGTGCTAATTCGGGGGTTCCAACACCCTTCGGGATTTTTGTTTCGGCTTCTTTCAGCCGTTCATTAATGAGCTGTCGAGCAAAGTAGATGTCCACTTTATCATCAAACACAACGGTTATCACCGAAAGTCCGAAACGGGAAATACTTCGCAACTCTTCCAAGTCAGGAAGATTAGCAATACTCTGTTCAATTGGGTATGTTACCAACTGTTCTACCTCTTGCCCTGCAAGGGTTGGGCAAACTGTAATGATTTGTACCTGATTGTTGGTGATGTCGGGAACTGCATCAATAGGCAGCTTGGTAGCACTCCACACTCCCCAAACAATGAGTGCAAGCGTCATCAAAGCAATGATGAATGTATTTTTTATGCTGAACGCAATTATTTTATCTAACATTTTATTAATCAGTTTAATGAATGAATACACGGCTACTTACGATGCTCAAACACCGTAAGTAGAGTTGCTTTATTCTGCGTTAGCAGAAGATTATTAATTCATTAACTGATTTTTGGCGGATGCCAAATAGAGAAGCAGACTTCTGAAATAAAGGAAGATTGGTAAAAAGTAATCTTTGGGGAAGTAGTCGGTAAATTAGGTTCCGGGTCGGCTTCACAATGCGCGAAATCGCAAGCTTGCCCGCAACAGACACATATACAAAAAGGTGAGCAATGTTCGGTGCTTTTTTCGTGGTCGGAATGGTTGGTGTTTAAGGAAACTGTCTGCTCACTCACCATATATTTACAGTCCTCGTTGTCGCTGCAAGGCATAACTGCCAAAGCCAACAAGTAAAAACTAAATATGAGTGTAAACAATTTCATGAGACAAAAATAGTAATAATACCTATCTGCATTTATACTATAATATTTAGAATATCCGCATCAAAATTTTTCGGACATAAAAGCTATTGAGAAATGTCAGTATTACAGTTGTATTTTCTACTATGAACTATATACTTTTCCTTTAGAATGATGTACAAGGTTTGGTTGCCGGCAAATTTCAACAATAGTTGAAGTCCAGTTGGATATTTCCGTTAAGTTGTATACTACTGGTAATTTAATACGAACATAAAAATTGCCAAGCAGAAAGCAAACGGTATTCTTGGAAGCACAACGCAAGAACGCTTGGGTGAAAGAGGACTGCGCTTTCCGGCATGGGAACGCAATGGACGGGGGGAATGGGTCGGTGCCGTCTGCGAAGCTGATGAATGAAGAATGATGCTATTTCGGTACAGCAATTTCCCACGAGCCGGACTTGGGCTTTGGCAATGCGCGGCGGCGAATCCACGGGTTGAGCGTTTTCACTTCTTTGTAGGTTGTGCCGTGGTCGAGCGCCCATGCCGAGAGGTCGGGAATTGCGTCGGCAACGGTGACGGTGCTTGATTGGTAAGCGGGATAGAGTTCGCTTTGGTTGATGCTCATGCCGTAGGATGCGGCGTGTTCCATGAGTTCTTTGAGGACGACAATGCGGAAGATATAGCGCGAGGTTTCGTCGTTGAGGAACATGTCGTAGAACGATGTTGTGCGTTGAAAGTCCACGTCGTCCACTGTGCCTTCGTAGCCCTGATTGTACGAGGCGGCGGCAAGAGTCCATGAGCCGAATTTTGCATACGATTTTTTGAGATATGCAATGGCGGCGCGAGTGGATTTCTCGACGTGTTTGCGCTCGTCCACATCGTCGTCCACACGCAAACCGTAGCGTTTCGCCGTGCCCTCCATAAACTGCCAAAGTCCCACTGCATCCTTGGGCGACTTCGCCATGTAGAGCGCGCTTTCGGCGAGGGAAATGTATTTCAAATCGTCTGGCACACCTTCTTGTTTGAGGATGGAACTGAAGAGCGGAAAGTAGCGCGACAATCGTTTGTAGTTAAGGATAAGTTGTCCGGGCGATTGGATGTTCACATAGAACTCGCGCTCGGCGCGTTCGCGCACTTCGGGTATGTCGAGCGGGACTTTCTCTCCGCAAAATGTGAGGGTGGAAGGCAGTTTCAATGAACAGATATACGTCAGGTAATTGACTTGTTGCGATGTGCCTGCGCCTTGCGGTGTCTGGCTGTTCACCTTCGTGCTGTCGGAGCAAGCAAGCAATCCGGCAATGACAACTGTTGCGGCGATGGTGCGGAGTGTGTTGTGTTTCATGGTGTTGGATGAGTTAGTTATGCAAGTGTTCCCGCCGCTTGCATGGCAGTGCGGACTATCGCTTTATTCGATTCTTGCATTGGCGTGAGCGGTAGACGGTACGTTTCGCCAATCAAGCCCGACTCATGGAGAATGAATTTGACAGGGATGGGATTCGATTCGATAAAGTTCACCTTCATCATTGCAAGCAACGAGTATTGTTCTTTGCGTGCTGCGGCGAAGTCACCGGCGAGGGCAGAGCGGATAAGCCCGCCAAACCGCTTGGGTGCGTAGTTGGAAATCACAGCGATAACACCTGTTGCACCGCACGAGATGGCTGGCAAGGCAAGCGAATCATCGCCACTTAATAACGTGAAATGTTCCGGTGCGTTGCGGATGATTTCCTGCATTTGCTCAAGGTTCGCCGATGCTTCCTTTGTTGCAATGATATTACGGGAAAGCGATGCAATGGCAAGCTGTGTTTCCGCGCTCATATTGCTGCCCGTGCGACCCGGAACGTTATAGATAATCATTGGAATATCCGTACTATCGGCAATAGCCCGGTAGTGTTCGATATGCCCGTGTTGTGTGGGTTTGTTGTAGTAGGGGGCAACAAGCAGTACGGCATCCGCGCCAAGGTCTTCTGCTTCCTTGGTTAGAGTGATTGATGCGCGGGTATCGTTCGAGCCGGTTCCGGCAAT
>JAEUSO010000306.1 GCA_016788605.1 Candidatus Kapaibacterium sp.
TGCGGGGGTCTTCCTTAATGTGCATTGCATTCACAATGGGGTTCTTGTTTGCGCGGTTGCTTTGCGACGCTCGGAAAAACGAGAGTCCCTTTACCCCTGATGATGTCATAAAATCCGCAGAGGGGATGGTGTCGCGCACGTCGTGCCGACCGATATGATTCACCGTTTGTGCTTCGCTTCCGTCCTCGTTGATTGCCCACGGAAAAAAGTCGTTCGGCAGGCGCGGGTCAATGCCCGAGTTCTCGCTGCCGCCGCCTACAATCGGGTCGCCAGTCGGAGGGTCGAAGTATCCGCCCGATCCACCAAGACGGCTGTCCGGGTTTTCTTCGGGAAATGCTGCGCTTGAACCGGACGACACCGGTGAGCGTGGCGACTGGTCGCCCTCGTCGGTATGGTTGAATGGCATTGATATCACGTTGCCGCGCACTTGAAATGTAAGGCGGTCTTGCTGAAGAATATCCCACCGCGTAAATATGACGCGACCGTAACTATCCACTGTGGGATTGAAGTCGCCGCTTGGAGAGTGGTCTAAATGTTTGATGTCGCCCGTCATAGGATTCAACGACCATAAACCGGAGTTCGACGGCATGGCGATGTTCTCGTCAAGATAGCGGTAGGCAACATCTTCGTAACCGATGCGCGGACGGTCGCTGATAAAAAGAATCCGTCCGTCCGTTCCGTAGGCGGGACTGATATTATTTGCTGCGGGTTGGTTAGGCACTTTGGTAATAACCGGTGTTTCGGTTGCGCCCAATCCGGTGATTTCATACATCTGCCAGTAATACTGCTTCCCTGTATCGGCGGCTGTGACGGGTGCGCCGACAATCATACTGAACACGGCTTTTGTACCGTTCCAATGAACAGACGGTTCGCGCACGGCGATGGATGTTTCGCCTTGCAGACCTTCCGTGCCGAATCCGGCGGTCTTCGTCAGATTCTTACGGGTGCCGTCAGGATAGCGAACCCACAGGTCGCCCCCGCGTAGCGCATTGCGAACGCCGGAGAGATGGTTACCGAACATGGCGGACTGCGTTGCCGAGTCCTGCACATTGGGAACAACAGTGACAAAAAGAATGGGATTCTTCGGGGTCTGCGCCACAAGGCGGTCGCCGGCGGCGAAGAAGAGCGAGCATAGTGCAATAAAGCACACGATGCGGTTCATAAATACCTCTTTGAAGGAGAGTAGGTAAATATGCCGGAAGCAGTATGGAATCACACTTCAACCGGCTGTTGGTTATCGTTTGATATCCGGCATCTGTACGCGGGCAGAACACGGAAACATAAGGAACGCGGCTGTAGAAATGCTGCTGCAACCGAATGGCAAGGACACCATTATTCGGGCGGTGTCTCACGGGCATGATGCACTTCGGAGTGAAAAGTAGGAAATAAATTTTTCACGATGGCAAAAAAGTTGGCAAGCCGGTGCCGCACGGTTTCCCTCCGCCCTACCCTCCCTATGCCGGAAAGCACAGCCCGCCGTCGCCATAGCGTTCTTACGTTCTGCTTCCAAGAATACCCGCATCAATCACCCCATCCTCGTATTGTGCACTCTTCGCGCAACAGATAATAGATTGACTCCACACAGCCGACTATCTTTGCATGCGCCCGCACAATCTGTTTGCAGACACATCCGTCAGAGTGCGTCATCTCAGGCGAAGCCCGTCATCCCCAATTTTCTTATCTCCCGCATTCCGAATGCACAGTGCTACAACAGGACGTTTATCACACTTTATTCACAACATGAATCGAAGCATTTTGCATATTGCCTTGTGCTTGGCGGCTCTGGCATTGGTATCGGGCTGCGGCACTCCGCGCAAGTCGGTGGAGGAACAACTCCGCGACGGCGACATCGGGCTTGATACGAAAAAACAAACCGTTTTCCTGACGGGGACGAAACCCGTAGAGCAAGTCACCGAACCAAGCAAACTGGTCTATGATATTATGCGAATCGAGGCGAACGGTTATCCCGATTCTGTGCGCCTGTTTGCACGGGTCTTCGACAGCACGGGCAGTTTCATCACCAACCTTGCGCCGCCCGTCCATCCCACACAAGAGTATTGGAAATCACTAACGGAGAAGCTCGGCAAACGCACCGTCAGGATTGGCAATTTTACCGTGCGCGAATTTGGCGACGGCGACTCGATTCCTTATGCCATCCACCTGCTGATTGACTACAGCGGCTCGATGAACGGCGTACTCGACGCACTCTACGAAGGTACGGAACTCTTCATCGCACTCAAACAACCCTACGATAACATCGCCATCAGCACCTTCAACCGCTCGTATGATGCCAAAGTGCCGTTCATGTCCAACCGCTCCGCGTTGCTATCCGAGTTCCGCGCCAAGCGCGATAACAACTTCGGCATGTACTCCGCACTCTACGACGCACTGCTGAAATCGGTGGTGGCATTCGATACACTGCCAGAATCCATGCCGCGCATCCTTGTTGCATTCAGCGACGGCGACGACAATTTCTCGAAAACCAAAGCGCGTGAGATATTCCTTGCCGCCAAGCAGCGCAACGTCCACGTCTTCACCGTCGGCTTCGGCTACACACAGGACGACGTGCTGAATTATGTGGCGCAAAACACCGGTGGCAAGCATTACCGCGTGTACAGTAAGGCGGATCTTATCAATGTATTCAAGGAAATCTACCGCTCGCTCCGCAACTACTACCTTGTCACCTACAAGCCGCCGAAGTTCGCAGGTCTGCACCGAGTGTCGCTTGGGTTGCAAGTGCCGAACAGCGATACACTCTTTGCCACAGGCGAATACGACAAGAGCGACCTTGACCCTACGTCGGAAATCAATGATGCTTTTTCAAAACCCATTCTCTTCGACTACAACCAGGCAACCATACGACCGGAATCCGATATCATGCTTGATGAAATGGCAGACCAGTTGGAACGCCGCGAACGTATTTGGTTAGAAGTGCAAGGTCACACCGACAACACCGGAACAGAAGAATACAACCAGCGTCTATCCGAGCGGCGGGCGCAAGCGGTTGTGGATGCACTTGTGCGCCGCGGCATTGCCACCAAGCGGTTGGTACCTGTGGGCAAGGGCATGATGTTCCCGCTCAAACCCAACGACAGCGAAGAGAATAAGGCAATCAACCGCCGGACAGAATTCCGGATATTGAAGAAATAGGAACGCGGAATGAAACTCATATTACCTGCCTTGTTCATCATGGTGCTGTGCTGCTCAACAATGCACGCCCAACGCTATATCCGCAGCATCCGGTACGTTAAACTCAATGTGTTCGATACTACACAGGGTGATTGGTTTTTTGCCGGAAGCACGGTCAATGCGTTGCATACGCTTACCCACGATTATGTGATTGATGATGAATTGCTCTTCACCGAAGGTGATGAATTCGATATTGACCTTATCGAGGAAACCGAACGTAACCTGCGACGGACGGGTCTCTTCTCGCGGGTGACAGTGGTGGCAAAAAACAGCGGCGACGACTCGGTGGACGTGGTCGTTACCTCGCAAGACCAATGGTCCACAACGGGAGCGGTACTTTACGGGTCGGGCGGCGGCATAAGCAACTACGGTGCGCGTATCGAAGAGTTCAACCTTGCAGGTACGGCAAACACAGTGGCAATGCAAGGACTCTACCGCACCGAAAACGACACGCGCTGGCAGGGAACCGGCTCGCTTCGCTTGCGGCGGTTTCTCCGCACTCCGCTGAACATCAGCACAGCTATCGAGGCAAACCGCTTCCGTACCTTGCAAGCATTCAGTATCGGCAAGCCGTTCTGGACAATTGAAACTCCGTACTCCTATTCGCTAGATGCCGTTAATAACTTCGGAAATACGTTTCTCTACGCTCCGGGCGGTGCGCCACAACTGCTTCCGTTCACCACTCGCACACTCAGCGTGATGGGTGCCAAAAGCGCAGGCGAGCGCGACAGGTACTTTGCATCGCTCCTCATCAGTATCGAAGACATACAGCGCGTTGCGCCGCAATTCCGTCAGGCACTCGACAACAGTGC
>JAEUSO010000307.1 GCA_016788605.1 Candidatus Kapaibacterium sp.
TCCCTGTGTGGTGATGCGCTGCTTCTATCTTTGCAGCGTTCTTATACCCATACCGATTTGAAATGACTCTTGTTTTCTGGAATACCCGCTGCTTTGCCGTCCTTATCGGCTTATTCGTTACCCTGCCGCTTGCCGCACAAAATGCCGATGTCTTTTCCGAGCAGGTCTCCTACGACTATATGTTGTTGATGAGCATGAGCGGTAATACGCGACTCGATGCGTATGGCGTGCAACCAATGACGGTGCAACAGGTACTCGGGCTTATGCCACCGCGCAGTGGAACAGAACAAACGGAGTTCGGAGCATTTCTTCGTAACGCTCATTCCTATCTGCGTGATTATTACGCGCCGCTCGATACATCCGTTGCAGCAGACGGATCATCGTTGTGGTTTGGGTATGGCGCATCGTCAAACCGCATCCGTGCCTATGCCTACGGCGATTCATCCGCTCGTGTGATGGGCGATATCGCAGCCCTTGCGCGAGGTGGTTCAACCACAGTCGTCGGTAATAACGAGTCGTATCTTCTTGGTCGTCTTGGTGCGCGCGCAATGGGTAACATCAGCAAGAATCTCGGCTTCTTTGCCGACTTCTCGAATGGTGTCCGGCTGAACGGCTCGCCGCTGCGAATCGCTGCCACCGATGCAGTACTCTCGCGCACGTTGAAGTTTGTGGGCGATGAGCAAAAGTTCTTCGACCGCTACATAGGATATGTGCAGTATCAGTCGCAATACTTGCGCTTGCGCGTCGGGCGCGACCAAACGGGCTGGGGCTTTTCGCCGATTGACAACATGGTTCACTCGCGCAACGCGCCGCTATCCGACGGCTTTTTTATGGATGTCCCGTATAAATCCGTGCGATTCACGTTCAACCACACAACAGTCGAGGGTGTGGACATCAAGGGCGTGCCATTTTCAGGAAAGTTTATTGCCTCGCACCGGCTGCAAATCAGTCCCGCCGAGTGGTGCAGCTTTGCCGTGAGCGACATGATTGTGTATTCGGGTCGCGGCTTCGACCTTGCCTACTTCAATCCGCTTGCCTTCTTCGTATCGGGCGGGCTTGGCACACGCGAGCGCAGTGACAAAGACAACTCCCTCCTTGCCCTTGACATGCTCTTCCGTCCGTTTCGCAACACCACCGTCTATGGAACTGTTGTCGCAGACGACATTGACTTCTCCACCATCACCGACACATCGTTTGCAGGTAACAACAACAAGTATGCATATCAGGTGGGAGCATCGCATCTTGCAATGATCGGCTCGTTTCCCCTCCTCTTCACCACCGAATACGTCCGTATCAACGCGTTCACGTTTTCCCACCGTCAGGTGAATAACTCATGGACAAACCTTGGCGCACCGGTGGGCTACGGAATGCAACCCAACAGCGACCGGTTGGCAGTACAAGCGAAGCTATGGTTCACACCGCGCACATTTCTGCAAGTGGATGCCGACTACACCCGTTGGGGCGAGAATATCCTTGACAATACGGGGAATATCCTTACCGCCGACTGGAATGGATTTACCTACGCGGTCGGTAACATGGGCGGTAATATGTTACGAGGTGACGGCGATTTTCTCTTTCCGCCCGAATACCGTGTCGGCAACAGATTTTTACGTGGACGCATCAGCCATACACGCCGCATCGGCGCATGGTTTTCCTCCGAGGTGTTTCCGAATATCTTCACTGACGTCCGCATGAATCTAACCAACCGCAACGGCGGTAATTCGCCTACCGAATCATTCTGGTTTTCGTTTGAAATCCGTGTGGGATATTAAGCGGAAATGACCATACACACCAGCTTCCTATACAGTTGAAAGAATTGCATGTAAGAAAAAGGCACAAGAAACGTGTGGTTTCTTGTGCCTCTTGCTATTCCTCACTGTGATCCGATGTTACAACTTGACCGCAGCACCCGCCATAACTATGATGGTACGGTTGCGAACACTTTCATTAATTGACAGTGCGGTTTGCGAGGCATCGTCAGGTATGATATTCGTCAGCCCGAACAGATAGCGGGCGGTGAACATGAACGAGAGGGTGGAGTTCAATCTGAGATTCGCTCCAACACCTGTGGTAATGCTAATGTCAGGTGATCGGACATCTTTTTTGAGTATCACATCATCAAAATCAACACGAGTATTCTGTCCGAAGGCGGACATGGTTGTATAACCTTTCATACGAGCACTTTCAACGATGCCAATACTTGGTCCAAAGAGAATGGATAAATCAACCATTGGAATATCGGACGGAAGAGTGTACGCAAACATCACTGGGATCTCAATGTAATTGAACATCATGTCGGTATGTCTTTCTATGGTGCTTCCAGATTGACTGGCGGTACTCGTGAGATGCGATCCTTTTCGCAGGTAATTCACCTCGCCTTGGATACCGAATACTCTCGTTATGTTATAGCGGGTCATTACTCCGCCTGTAATTCCGATAAGCGATGAGAGTGTCGGTTTAACCGACTGGTCTTTTATATCCCAACTTTGCGAGGCAATACTCAAACCGCCCTGAACACCGACATAGAGTTGGGCAAAACTTGGTAAGGCAAACACCATAAGTATAACGGCAAAGAGCATAGCATGTATCATAGCATCGTTCCTTGAATTGTAATGAAATAATGAGACAAAACGAAAATAAGTGAAGCACGAATACCTGCTGCATGGTTTTTCATAACACGAATGCAGGTAGCAGAGTCACAAATAACTACTACAACCTGAGCGCAGCACCCGCCATAATGATGATAGTGCGGTTGCGGGCAGCAGTTGCACCGATTGAGATAGGCGATGGCGGCGGGGGGACATCAACTACGATATTCGTCAGACCGAATAGATAACGACCTGTCAGCATGAACGAGAGCGATGGGCTAAGATTGAGAGTTGTACCTATACCTGCTGTAATGCCAAAATCAGGAGAGCGAACATTTTTTTTGAATATCAGTTCCTCAAAATCAACCTGTGAGTTCTGCCCTGTACTCGATAGTATTGTAGAAACATTCGACCGTCCGCTTTCATAGAATCCTATACTCGGTCCGGCAAGAAAATTCACATCAAGCATGGGCAGTACCGATGGCAGGGTATAGCAGAACATGACAGGTATCTCAATATAGTTGAATGAAAAATCCGTGTTTCCAATCAACGTATCATACTCAGACATGTTAACTGAACTCAACATGTGGCTTCCCTTTCGCAAGTAATTCAGCTCGCCCTGAATACCGATATTTTTTGTCAGATTGTATCGTACCATCAAACCGCCTGTAATACCGGTAAGCGAAGAGAATGTCAGTTCAGCCGACGGGTCTGCCCGTTTTTTTAAATCCCAACTTTGCGAGGCAATCCCCACCCCGCCCTGCACACCGATATAGAGTTGGGCAAAACTTGGTGTGGCAAACATGGTTATCATGGTTGCAAACAACATTGCTCGTATCATACCTGTTCTCCTTGAATGCAAGAATGAAAAAATTACCGACAAACGAAAATAGAAAAAGATAAGGATGTGATTGGGAAACATAAGCGTACCGGTCAGTCGGATGGCAGGTACTTTCCTTCCGGCGGGTTTGCAGGCAGGGCGTAACTTTGCTGCAACATTCAGATTGATATTGACCACTCAGGAACACCACGTGCAGCTCCGCGAACACGCAGCAAAACTTTCATGGACGGCACTCGACAAACTGCTGTTTATTTTTTACGGCGGCATTACGCTGTTGCAAATCCGCGCTCTCGGCGACCCCGCCGAATACGGTCTTGCATCGCAACTGCTTACATTGCAAACGTGGATATTCATCATTACCGACGGCTCGGTGTTGCAAGCGGTGATTCAGTTCGGCGTGCAACGCGAGGAACAGCCCCGCACCAATACCATCGCTCTTGCATTGCATACCGCCGTTGCATTGGGCATACCGCTCCTTATCCTGCTTATGCAGCCGCTCTTTACCGCACTCTTCAAAGAGCCGCGCTTCGAGGTGGTTGCCGCCACATTGCCGTTGTACTGCCTGCTT
>JAEUSO010000308.1 GCA_016788605.1 Candidatus Kapaibacterium sp.
TCCAATGCGGTGCGTGCATCGGTTTTTGCGTCGCGGTATTTGATGATGATTGGTGTTGCCATCGAAAGTCCGTGTTCTTGAGCGAAGTCGTTTTGTATAGCACGGCTGCCGGCTACAACCACAGCACCTTCGGGAATTTCAAGCGGTTGCATTTCCGTTGAGCGTATGATACGGTTGTTCACCACATCATACACTGGTGTTGATGCGTTGAGTATCACGCCGCTACCAAGCACAGCGCGGTTGCGAATCATCACACCTTCATATACACCGCAGTTGCCGCCAACCATCACGTCGTCTTCGATTATCACAGGTCGAGCACCCGCCGGCTCAAGCACACCGCCGATTTGTGCAGCGGCACTGATATGAACACGTTTGCCAATCTGGGCGCATGTACCCACAAGTGCATGCGAATCAACCATCGTGCCTTCATCCACATACGCGCCGATATTGATATACATGGGTGGCATACAGATAACGCCTTTTGCCACAAATGCACCCGTGCGGATGCTCGAACCGCCCGGTACAATACGAACGCCGCTCTCTACTGTCATTGTTTGCAAGGGGAGCGTGTGTTTGTCGAAAAAGTGAAAACCACCCGACGACATATCCTCCATCATTCCGTGTTTGAAGCATTGCAATATGCCTCGCTTTACCCACGTATTCACCGTCCAAACGCCGTTTCCATCAGGCGAAGCAGAGCGGATGCTGCCGTTGTTTAAGCCGGCTAAGAGGTCGGAGATAAAATGCGTAATCTGCCCTTCCGAGGCATTGCCGGATTCGATATGTAGTAGTGATTCTTCTAAACTCATGATAGTATTATTTCTTTTTTGTTGCTTTTGTTTTTAGTGAAGATGATTTCGTAGAACGCTTGGGTTTCGGCTCAACGGCAAATGCGTAATTGAGCATCTTATAAAGGAGTCGCGCCGTTGTCAGTGAACTATGCGGCAGCGATTTATCCGGTGCGAGTTCAACAATGTCAAACCCGACGATTCTCTTGCCAGAAGCGATGAGTTTGCGGAATATGTCGAGTGTTTCGGCATAGTGAAATCCGTCCGGTTCGGGTGTTCCTGTTGCGGGCATCACACTCGGGTCGAAATAGTCCACATCAAACGTGACATATACATCATTACTCAATGTGTTCACCACCGATGTCTGCCAATCCGCGCCGTGCAGTCCGCGACGTATCGCAGACGCATAAAACGTGTTCAAGTTCCTTGATTTGATGAACTCCGCCTCTTCGCGGCATTGAGCGCGGATACCAACCTGCGTAATGCGCTCGGTAGGGAAAAACTCCGCCACACGCGACATAAAACACGCATGGGAATACGGTGTGCCTTCATACTCATCACGGAGGTCGGAGTGTGCATCGAAGTGCAGTATGCTCATCGTCGGAAATTTTCTGAAATGTGCTGCAATCGGAGCGGTGGAAATCGTATGCTCTCCGCCGAGTGTTACACAGAATTTACCTTCGTTGATAACATGTGTAACAGCATCATCAAGTTGGCGAAGCATATCCGCCCCGCGTGATTTGCCGAATGCGAGCGGTCGAAGTGTTGCAATGCCTTTCTCGAAACAGAGTTCACGGTCGAACTCGTCATCGTAGAACTCAACATAGGCACTTGCTTTAAGTATTGCCTCCGGTCCTTTGCCCGTGCCTTTTCCATAACTGACGGTTGCCTCATATGGTGCGGACACAATGGCGATTGCCGAAGTGTCGTAGCTGGAAAATTCTTTCTCGATTGCTAAAAAATTCTTGCTTGTGTTCAGTGTTTTCATTGGTGATACTTGGTTACATGAGAATTCCGGTCGCAAAAATACAGGAAAACTTTGCGTTCCGTCGTTGAACAGCATCTGCGTGCCTGTTCGCTGTTATTTTCGCACCGCTCAGATGCGTGTCATGCAACAATCCAAGCCGATTCCCGTTGAATGCCGCCAACATTTTATCATCAACATCACTCATGGAATACCTGTTCACGTCGGAAGCAATCGTCTCGTTACTCACTCTCAGTTTGTTAGAAATCGTCCTCGGTATTGACAACATCATTTTTATGTCAATCCTTGTCGTGCGCCTGCCCAAAGAGCGTCAGGAGTTTGCGCGTCGCTTAGGACTTGCCCTCGCGCTCATATTCCGTATTGGATTGCTCTTCAGCATCAGTTGGCTTGCCAATCTCACGCAGCCGTTCATCAATATCGCATCGTTCGGATTTAGCGGACGCGATCTCATCATGCTTGGCGGGGGATTGTTCCTCATCGCTAAAAGTACAACCGAAATCCATAATAAAATGGAAGGTGCGGAAGAGGGGCAGACAAATGTGAAGTCGGTATCGCTCAGCGGAATACTCACACAGATAATCATTCTCGATTTAGTGTTCTCGCTCGATTCCGTTATCACTGCGGTGGGACTGTCGCAGCACTTGGAAATCATGATAGCCGCAAATGTGATTGCTATGGTTATCATGCTGTTCAGTGCAAAATCAATCAGCAATTTCGTGCATCAGCATCCGACTGTGAAGATGCTTGCGCTTGCGTTTCTGCTCATGGTTGGCTTTGTACTGTTCCTCGATGGATTCCATGTACACGTCGAGAAAGGATATATCTACACAGCTATGGCATTCTCGCTGACGGTTGAGCTGTTAAACATGCGATTCCGCCGCAAGCAAATGAAGCCCGTCGCCCTTCACAATTCACCGGAATTACCAAACGCATAATACCATGAATATCGGAATCATCGGTGCGGGCGGATGGGGAACGGCGTTGGCAATGGTGGCGGCGCAGAATAATCATGCCGTCACACTTTGGGCGCGTAAGCAAGAAACAGCCGATGAAATAAACACTCATCATACTAACACGGTTTTCCTTCCCGGAGTCAGTATTTCCGAGACCATTACCGCAACAACGTCTGCCGAAATCGTCTCGGCTGCCGAGATGCTTGTCATTGCAATACCCACACAGTTCATTCGCTCGGTTGTAACAGCATATCCGTTTTCGCTGAGCGGTAAAACCATTGCTAATGCCTCAAAGGGTATCGAAAGAAACACGTTGCTGCGCGTATCACAAATTCTCCGGCAAACAAGCAATGTGCACATCGAGGACTATGTGATGCTGACAGGTCCCAGCCACGCAGAAGAAACAGTCCGTAATGTTCCCACAACCGTGCTTGCCGCATCGCTCGACGAGGACTCGGCAAGCAAGGTACAGGATGTGTTCACCACACCAACATTCCGCTGCTACCGCTCGAATGACGTTATCGGAGCAGAACTTGGCGGCGCATTAAAAAATGTGATTGCCATTGCTGCCGGTATCATTGACGGATTAGGAACGGGCGATAACACAAAGGCGGCGTTAATCACACGCGGTCTTGCCGAAATGGCTCGGCTTGGTGCTGAACTCGGTGCGAACCCGCTTACTTTCAGCGGACTGAGCGGCTTGGGTGATTTGATTGTCACCTGCGATTCCAAACACTCGCGCAACAGGCGGGTAGGCGAGCTGCTTGGCAAAGGAAAACCGCTTGCAGAAATTCTTGACGAAATGCACATGGTTGCCGAAGGTGTCAGCACAACGGAATCAGCGTATGCCCTTGCCCGGAAGAGGAATGTTGAAATGCCGATTGTTGAGCAGGTCTATGAGATTCTCTTCAACAACAAACCTGCGCCGCTTGCCATCCGCGACTTAATGACGCGGGAATCAAAACGCGAGATTTCCTGACACCGTATGCAGCAACATGTGCCATCGGTTCACAACCGGACGCAAACACTAACCGATGAAGATCGCGTACATTATACCAAGCAGTTACTCTCGCCGCTCGACCTTCGCGCATCGCCGCAGCAAACCGATATTGTTGTTCATGCCGATTGCCACGACGTGCTGCCGATGCTGCAACCTGCCTCTGTCAATCTCTTGATACTCGACCCGCCCTATAATTTGACAAAGACATTTAATGATTCAACCTTCTCGAGGTCGGACACGAAGGAGTATGCAGAATGGTTCGAGTCATGG
>JAEUSO010000309.1 GCA_016788605.1 Candidatus Kapaibacterium sp.
CCACCATCGGGCTCTACACCCGTGTGCTGCCCATTTTGTGGAGCATGTTCAAGAATATCCGCACCAATTCCCATGTTACGGCGCTCATTATAGAGCCGTGTTTCAAGTGCATTGATAACCTGTTTCATCGAATCCGTTGCCATCGGGAAAAAGCTGCGTGTATATTCCGCCATTGCAGCATTCATGACAATCACCCAATGGTAGCGTTTGCCTTGTTCAGGCAATGGCATTTCGGAAAACGAATTGATTTGTCCTGAAAGCGAGCGACCGTTTGCTGTTCCGTGAACAACCGATTCCCACATAGTGATTCCAGCATATCCATACGCACGTGCAGCAACAGGCGGTGTGAACCCGGGAGTTGTCCTCACAGCCGACATTATCACGTCCATCCAAGCAGTCGCTCCGTCTGCCTCGAACTCCTGCGTATCGTTCACCGGTGTGAACGGATTATCTGTTGGTGCTTGACATGACGAGAGAAACAATGCAAAGGTGAACATACCTGCAAGTACAACACCGGAAACTTTAGTACGAAACGTGGTTGCGTATGAACGCATGAGAACTCCAAGTAAATCGAAACAAATACTTCATGCCGGAAAACGGGCAAACCGTTATACTTTCCGAACTATGAATCTTGTTTCAAATGTAGATGGGCGAGAAGAAGATATGGAATACGTAGTATCACGGAATTTCAAAAAAAATCCCGTTACCTGAATCAGGTAACGGGATACATCCAATCGGAGATTGGCGATACACTTATTTAAGTGTAACTTTTGCGCCTGCTTCTTCCAATTTCTTCTTGAGTGCTTCCGCATCTTCTTTTGAAGCGGATTCTTTGATAATCTTCGGAGCACCTTCAACCATGTCTTTAGCTTCTTTCAAGCCAAGACCGGTTACTTCGCGTACAACTTTAATAACGTTGAGCTTTTGTGCTCCGCCGTCGGTAAGTTCTACATCAAATTCTGTTTTCTCTTCAGCAGCCGGAGCAGCAGCACCTGCGCCCGGACCGGCAGCCATCATCATTGGAGCGGCAGCCGTAACACCGAATTTATCTTCGAGTGCTTTTTTGAGTTCCGCCGCCTCGCCAAGTGTGAGGTTGCTGATTTTTTCTACGAGTTCATCAACATTTGCTGACATTATAGTGTTCTCCACAAATAAAATTGGTAAATATATTTTTCTAGTATAAATCCGGTTATGCTGCGCGTTTCTTCGCGGCTTCTTCAATAACGGATGCGAGGTCGCGCATCACGCTGTTGATTGCACCGACAATGCCGGACACCGGTGCGTTTATGCTGCCAAGAATGCCTGCGATTATCTCTTCGCGTGTCGGGAAATCGGCAATCTTTTTCAGATCCGATCCCGGATACACCGCACCTTCGACAACTGCAACCTTCAATTTCGGCTTTTCATCTTTTGCCGAAAAGTCGCGGATGATTTTTGCAGGCGAAATTGGGTCGTTCGGTGCTGCAAATACAACTGCGGTTTGACCGAAGAGCTGTTTTTCCTGAATTTCATAGCCGCCAACATCGTTGAGGGCGCGGAGAATCAGAGTGTTCTTTGCAACGCGGTACTGGATTCCTTTTTCGCGGAACAGCCGGCGCAAAGCCCAATCTTGCTCTACAGTCATGGTTGCAAAGTCAACGAAGTACAGTGCTGAAGCTTTTTTGATTTGCTCAGTCAGTTCGGCAACAACTTGTTGTTTTTGCTCTTTAGTCATGTGATTTATGTAATTGTGTGCTCAAGCGTAACCTTACGGTTAGAAGCGATGCCGTTGCACAGGTTGCGTAATAGCCAAATTTTATAGAGTATTCTCTCGGAGAGAGGAGATTTAGTCCGTTGATTTTGAGCCAAGCGATTGTTCGCTTACACGTACTCCCGGACCCATAGTCGACGACAAGGCAATGCTCTTGATATACTTACCTTTTGCCGTCGAGGGTTTTGCTCGCATGATGCTGCCAAACACTGTATTGAGGTTATCAGCAAGTTGTTGTGCCGAGAACGAACATTTACCGATTGCAGCTTGAACATTGCCAGCTTTATCAACACGGAACTCGATTTTACCTGCTTTAACTTCTTTCACTGCCTTAGCAACATCAAAGGTTACCGTACCGCTTTTAGGGTTAGGCATCAAACCGCGGGGACCGAGAACACGACCAAGTTTACCGAGGTCGCCCATCACATCAGGTGTGGCAATAATGACATCAATTTCAGCCCAACCGCCTTGTAATTTTTCAAGATATTCTGTGAATCCGGCGTGATCCGCGCCTGCATCCAACGCTTCTTTATCTTTTGGTGCTTTTGCGACAACCAAAACACGGACTGTTTTACCAGTTCCGTGTGGGAGCGATACCGTGCCGCGAACCAATTGGTCTGCTTTTCGTGGATCAACGCCCAAGCGGATGGATACATCGAACGACTCGTCGAATTTTGCCTTAGCATTCTGCTTGACAAGGTCTATTGCCGCTTTATAATCATATTCTTTGGCTGTATCTACCGTTTTCAGTGCGGCGCGGTAGCGTTTGCCGTGTTTGTTTGACATGTTGTCTCCTTGTGCTGCAAGCGATTCACATTCCGAAATGGGATGAATCTCGCACGTTAGTGATTAAAACAGGAATTATCCTTCGACAGTAATACCCATGCTGCGGGCTGTACCTGCAATCATGGAGATGGCTGAATCCATATTTGTTGTGTTCAAGTCAGCCATTTTGATTTTTGCGATTTCTTCAAGTTGTGCGCGATTGACAGTAGCAACCTTTGTTTTGTTCGGTGTACCCGATCCTTTAGGTATTCCGGCTGCTTTGACAAGCAACACTGCCGCAGGCGGTGACTTGATAACAAACGTGAACGACTTATCAGAATAAAATGTGATAAGCGCAGGAACAATCATTCCTTGTTGCTTTGATGTTTTTGCGTTGAATTGCTTAACGAATTCCGAGCCGTTCAAACCACGCTGACCGAATGCCGGACCAACCGGCGGAGCCATTGTCGCTTCTCCCGCTTTAAGCTGGAGTTTGAACGAACCCATAATTTTTTTTGCCATTGCTTTTAGGGTATGTGTATTGGTACAATCAAAATGCCGCCGTACATGTATCGTTGCGTAGAAGCTCCGCAATGAATTTGTATTAGCAACAGTGCCGGATTATTGGGGGCGTTCAATCTCCACTTGACCGAAATCAAGTTCCACAGGAGTTTTTCTGCCCAAGATGCCGACTTCAACTTTCAATTTTTGTTTTTCATTATTGACTTCTTTCACCGTACCGGAGAAATTGGAGAATGGTCCGTCAATAACTTTGATAGGATCGCCGATTTGGAACGTGTGTTCGATTGTGGCAATATCCTTGCGCTCTTCAACACGACCAAGAATGCGCGCCACTTCATCAGCTTGCAGTGCTTGCGGCTCGCTTTTCGCGTTAGCGGCAAGGAAGCCGACAACACCATGGACGCTAGTGATGACATCATGAATCTTCTTTTCAAGAATGAGTTCTATCATGATATATCCGGGGAGGAAGTTTTTCACACGCTGACGGCGCTTTCCGTTACGTACTTCAAATACTGTTTCTTGCGGAATGACGATGCTTGTCACTTTATCAAGCAGGTTTGTGCGCTTGAGTTCATACTCAATAGCATCCTTGACTTTACTCTCCTGACCGGTGTATGTACGGAGTGCATACCACTTCGGTGATTGTTGTTGCGGTAGTGTTTGCATCAGGATTAACTCTTGAAGAGGAACTTGACAATTTGTGTCATGCCTAAGTCAATCAGCATCACAAATACAGAAATAATGACACATGTAACGGCAACGACAATAGTTGATTCCTGAAGTTGCTCGCGGGTTGACCACGACACCTTTTTCATTTCTTTCGAGACATCGCTGAAAAACGATTTGAGTTGGGCTACCATACCTGTTGCTGTTGAGGGTGAATTAGTGAGCTGACGAGCGGGCTTGAACCGCCGACCTCTTCCTTACCAAG
>JAEUSO010000030.1:0-11668 GCA_016788605.1 Candidatus Kapaibacterium sp.
TGACGGGGTGAACGCGCTGACGCATACGGGCGGGCAAATCATCCGTTTGAACAACCTTGCGCCAACAGATGCAAGCAACGCAGTAACGGTGGATTATATCACACCACGCTCGACACGATTCCCGACACCGGCGGCAAAAGTCCCGCCTGTTGACCACAGCGGATTTTTCCGCAACCCGCTGCCCACAACCGACGGTCTGCTCATTGCCTCGCATACGAATACCAAAGTTGTGGACACACCTCTCAAGAACGGCATGATAAGCACTGCGTCGAATTACAATTTTCGGTTGGTGACGATGAAGCAATCCATCGGTACAACGATGACACCCGACGTACTGCTCACACCCGGCTTGAAAGCAAACATCAGTTACACATACTTCATCAACGGAGCGCGCCTGACGCAACAATTCAACGGCACGCTGTGGGAAATGGACGCAGTGGAACTTGTGTCGCGCAACACACCTGCAAAGCGCGAGGCGGTAATGGACGAGCAAGAGCGCAGCATCTTTGCGGAAGAGCGTGTGGACATCAACACCTTCAAGCGGTATTTAGAAGCCAACGACCGTGCCCTGATTATCTCGCGCGATGTGACGATGCGCGACAAGGACGACCGTTTGCAACCGTTTAACCTGCGTGTCACTGGAACGCAGAAACAATCTCCGCCGGCACAGGCGGGATCTGCGCCGTTGACCGAGGTTTCGGACGTACTCTTTTTCCAAGCCGATTATATCCGCTCGTATGCCGATGTTCTGAATCCGACCACTGCGCCATTCCGCCGTATTCAGCCCGTTAAGATGCACGATGTAATGAACCGCGAGTTCTCGACGGTACTGCCAACAACACCAAAATCAAGCAGTGTGAAAATCCAAAAGGACGGCTCGTTTGCGGCATTTGTTCCCGCACACCGTGCTATCTCGTGGCAACTGAACAACACGCAGGGATCTGCTGTTGTCCGCGAGCGTTATTGGCTGAATTTCAAGGCGGGCGAGATTCGCGCTTGTGTGAAATGCCACGGCGAAAACCAATCCGCATCAGCATTATACAGCCCCACACCGACCAACAAACCCGAAGCATTACGCGGCTTGCTTGGTGTATGGAAGCAGGACAACTATCCCAAACGCATTCAGCAAACAGTACCGTTGCATCAATCGCTGAACGTCAGCTTTCCGGTGCAATTGGAATGGATGCCCGACACCCGCGCCAAGAAGTATGAGGTAACACTGAGAGCAGTGGAAGGAAGCGGCTCGCGCATTGTTTATACACGCATAGTTGATGCACCTGTGACGACGCTAACAGTTGGTCAAAATGAACTTGCGGGAACATCGGCAGCGCAATACACATGGGACGTGCGAGGCGTAGGCGAGTGGGGCGTGAGCGAAACCATTCAGCCGTTCACATTCTCAACCAATTCGGTGTTGAGTGTTGGCGATGGCGGCGATTCACCCGAACTCTCTGTTTCTCCGAACCCTGCATCAAGCGAGGTGCGTGTGCGCTTCCCCGTTTCCGAGCCGCAAACAGTGACGCTTGTTATGGTTGATATGATAGGGCGCGACGTGATAACAAGTTCGCTTGCCGCCACTGGCGATGTGGACACTCGAATCCCCGCAGACCAACTGCCCAATGGCATTTACACCCTGCGTGTTGTGCAAACGCACGGTGAATACCGGAAGCGCATTGTGATTACACGATAGTCACAGAGTAATGGATGGAATGATAGAGGAGCGGCAACTGTCGCTCCTTTTTTTTATTATGGATTACTGGTTGTAGTTCAAATGTGTGTAATCGCGGGCAAAAAAATCTAAGCACTCTCTTAAAACTGGTTCTTCCACATCATGGATTCCACCGGAACGTCGTTGCGCTGGTTGTATTTCGCCGACTGCTTGTTAGCATAGCTGTTCTCGACTTCGCCTTTTACCTCGAAGTAGATAAGCTGACCGATGGGCATTCCGGCATAGACGCGCACGGGTTTTTTCACCGAGATTTCCAACGTCCAGAAATTGCAAAAGCCCACGTCGCCTTTTCCGGCGGTTGCGTGGATGTCAATACCCAAGCGTCCGACCGACGACTTGCCTTCCAAGAAAGGGACGTGGCTGTGGGTTTCGGTGTATTCTTCCGTTACGCCTAAGTAGAATTTGTCGGGCATGAGAACGTAGCCCTCGTTGGGAATCTGAAACGGTGTGACGGTATTGTGGCGGCGTGCGTCGAGTATGTCGTCGTCGTAGAGGGCGAGCGTTTTGCCCAAGTGCACATCGTAGCTGTTCGAGCCAAGGCATTCGCGGCGGTAGGGTTGGACTACAATGGTGCCGCGTTGGATTTCGGCGAGGATTTGCTTGTCGGAGAGAATCATACGTGACAGAGGTTAAGGGCGTGAATGCACAGCCGTTTGTAAAGATGGTGCAAAAGTATGAGTAAAATCACGAATCCGGCTGAGAGAATGCCGCAAGCGTTCGTTGAACCGCGGTGTCAGTATTACGATTAGGCAACATAACATTGCCGTAACATTGGCGTAACACAGTGGTAATACTGCTCCGATAGTTTCGCATCGCTTTGGAAAACCAAGGTTGTGTGTGTCACTATTATCAATGCAGTATGCTTCGTTTTACAGTATATCTTGTTTCGTGTCTGTTCCTTTCAGCAACGGCGTTTGCCCAAGAGCAAACAGGCAGTGTTACAGGTAAAATAACCGACGGTTCAACAGGTGAGCCGATGGTCCGGGCGACAATTTTTATTGAAGGAACAAAGCGCGGCGGGTACTCCGATGCCAAAGGTCGCTTCACGGTAAAGAACGTTCCGCCGGGCAAGTATAGCGTCCGCGCAACATACATCGGCTATCAGCCCAAAGTGGTAAAAGACATCGAAGTAAAGGCGGGACAATCCGCTACGGTGAACTTTGTGCTGGCGATGGAGAAAAAGCAAACAAAGGAAGTTGTGGTGACAGCAAACCGTACACGCGAATCGCAAGAGGCGGTTCTTGCCGAGCGGAAGAACTCCGCGCAGGTAAGCGACGGCATCAGCAAGGAAGAAATCAAACGTCTGCCCGACAGCGACGCGGGTCAGGCGTTGAAGCGAGTATCGGGCGTAACCATCGTTGGAGATAAATACGTTTACGTACGCGGGGTGGGCGACCGCTACAATAATACCACGCTCAACGGAGTGGCTCTTACATCGACCGAACCGGACAAAAAAGCATTTGCGTTTGATATGTTCCCATCTGACTTGATGGAAAGCGCAAACATCGCAAAGTCGTTCACACCGGATTTGCCGGGTAATTTTTCGGGCGGCTTGGTGCAACTGAACACGATTGATTTTCCCTCCGGTTTCAGCTTCCGCGTGAATATGAACTCGGCGGCGAATGATAACGTCAGTTTTCAGAATAATGCATTCGTCCGCGCTCCGGGCGGAGGCACCGACTGGCTTGCAACCGACGACGGCACACGCTCGAACATCCCCGCCGCAATGCCCGCCGACCGCCGTGAGATGAGTACACTCATTTCCGCTATCCGCGCTGGCGACACAACAGCTCTCAACAGATGGTCGGGTATCGGTACGGTCTTCAATAATGCCAATCTTTCGCGCGAGCAAACAACGATTAACATACCTAATGGTTCATTAGGCATTGCCTATACAAACCTCTTTCAAGTAGCCGAAAACGACCTTGGCGTTGTGGCATCGCTGAACTACAGCAACGGTTGGAATATCAATACCATCGAGCGGAACACAATCCTTGCCGACCGCTCGCCGCTTGTTCGCTTATCGGGTATTAACTCGGGGCGCACGGTGAACCTTGGCGGGCTATTGAATCTTGCCTATAAGATTGGCGACGCAACCACACTCACGCTCAAGAATGTCATCAACCGGTCGAGTGATGAAGACGCTGTGGCACTGACGGGGCAGGACCTTGGCTATCAGTTCTACGATTTGAAGCAAATCAGTTTTCAGTATGTCGAGAAAACACTCATCTCCAGCACACTTGGCGGAGAGCATGTGCTGCCGTTTGCAGGAATGACCGCCGATTGGAAAGCGGGTCTTTCGTATTCCCGCCGCGCCGAGCCGGACTTCCGCCGTATGCGTTTTGCCCGACCAACCAGTGATTCAACACAACCGTTCACATCCGATATTCCATCGTTCACTGAGCTTAGCCAGGGCAGCGGTGCGTATGCCGGACGCTTCTTCTCGAATCTTGCGGATAATGCCTACACTGCATCATTGAATCTGATTCTGCCTGTGGATGAGCAAATCAAACTGAAGTTCGGCGGTATGCACGAAAACCGCACACGGACGTTCAATGCACGTTCATTCACTGTTGTGCCGGGTCCGAATTTCGCTTCGATTGATAATACCGTCTTCACTGTACCCGACTCCGTCCGCTTTGCCGACCCATCGCGCATTTTTCAAGGTGATAACTTCCGTTCCGGAGCACTTGGCTACAGCGAGGACTCGCGTCTTGCCGATGCATACGATGCAACCGAGCGGCTCTTTGCCGGATACCTGATGGTGGACGCGCCGTTCTTTATTGATGAACTGCCTGTCCGCGTGATTACCGGGGCACGTGTGGAAAGCAACGTCCAGCAACTGAACAGTTTCGACCTAAGCGATAAACGAGTGGATGTGAACCTTAGAACCACCGATGTGCTTCCTGCGCTGTCGCTTGTTACGAAAATCACCAAAGAGCAAAACCTGCGTCTCTCCGCATCGCAAACACTTGCACGTCCGTCGCTGCGCGAGTTCGCACCGTTCACGTTCTATGATTTCAACACGCAATCGCAAGTACAAGGCAATCCCACGCTGCAACGTGCGCTCATTCAAAACGCCGACATCCGCTGGGAATGGTTTCCTGATGCGGGCGAGGTTGTATCGGCAAGTGTATTCTACAAGAACTTTAAGAACGCAATCGAGGAAACGATTTTCTTAGAGCAATCCAACGTGGCGCGCACATTCCAAAATGCAAACAGCGACGCCCGCAACATGGGTGTTGAAATCGAAGTGCGAAAGAACTTCGGATTCCTTGGCGACTACTTTAAAAACTTCACAGTGAATGTGAATTATTCCCGCGTGACTTCAGAAATCGAAGTCAATCAAGGCGGTAAGGTTGACCGCCGCCCGATGTGGGGACAGTCGCCGTATTCCTTCAATGCAGGACTCTACTTTACCGACCCGGATATCGGCGCAACACTGAACCTTGGCTACAATGTGACGGGACGGAAGATAGTACTTGTCGGCTTGCGCGGCGCATACTCCTTCGACGACCCCCACACCTACGAGCGTCCCCGCGATGTTGTGGATTTCTCCTACGTGCAGCGTTTGGGTGAGTCATTCGAGGCAAAAATCGTAGCCCGCGATATTCTGAATCAGGCATTGGTATGGGAGCAAGGCGGCGAAGTTGTGCAATCAACAATTCGCGGACGCACATTCATTATCGGTCTGACGTATCGCATAAAGTAATTCCTGTATTTCCCAACTCTGTTGTCATCAACATTATTCACATCATTTATACTATTTTATGAAACGTATTCTCCTGCTAACGCTTGTTGCACTTGGCTGCACATTGACTGCGATAGCGCAAACACCACGGCTTATTACTCCCGCCGGTGGTGAGAAATACCGTCCGGGCACATCGCAGGATTTGGTATGGGATACAACCGGTACATTCCGCGCTCGCTGGCGCTTCCAATTCGGCACATCGCCCGCCGGTCCGTGGACTGACTTTTTAGATGTTGTTGATTCGGCAAACCGTCGCGGGATTTTCGCAGGTGGATTTCGTGTGCCCGGTGTGCGGACCACAACCGGATACGTACGCATGGTATTGCTTGTGAACGGCGTTCCTAACGAAAACTCAACAAGCCGCAATCAAGAGCCGTTCGAGATTGAGCAACCTGTACCGGTTCGCGCCGACTCTGTCTTGCGTACTCCAATTACAACAACACTCACACTCAGTAATACGAAAATATATTCAGTGGACGGTTACGTCTTCGTTGATAACGGCGGGGTTCTGCGTATTGAACCCGGTACAATCATCACTGGTGATACTGTCGGTCAGAACTCAGCTCTGTGCGTCAATCGCGGCGGGAAGATTTATGCGAATGGAACGAAGGACATGCCTATCATTATGACCTCATCGGCACCGCCGGGACAGCGAGCACCGGGCGACTGGGGCGGACTTCTCATCTGCGGACGCGCACGGACAAACCATCCGGGCGGCGAAGCGGCAATGGAGGGCGGTATTGCCGATGACGCAACAACCCGGACACGCGGCTGGTTTGGTGGCAACGACGACGACGATTCATCGGGCGTTGTGCGCTATGTGCGTATCGAGTTCGCCGGTATCGCGGCAGCATCGAACAGCGAGTTGAACTCACTGACGATGGGCGGCGTGGGACGCAAGACGGTTGTCGAATATGTTCAATGCTCTTTTGGCAACGACGATTCGTTCGAGTGGTTCGGCGGCGCGGTGAACGCGAAGTACCTTATCTCAACAGGATGCTTGGATGACGACTTTGATACAGACAACGGATTTAGCGGAATGATACAGTTCGGATTGTCTCAGCGGTTGAAGAGCCGTGCGGATCAGTCCACAAGCCAAGCATTCGAGAGTGACAATGATGCGAATGCGTCGTTCAACCAACCGTTAACAAGTTGTGTGTTTTCGAACATGACATGTATCGGACCTATACAAGACACATCGTGGACATCGAGCGCGACAGGATTGGCAGACCGTACATTCCACTCACGATTTGGCGCAGCGGCGCAGATACGCCGGAACTCACGGATGAGTTTGTATAACTCGGTATTGATAGGATACCCGCGCGGTATAGAGATAGCCAATGCAAACACGATGGCGGCTGCGAATAATGATTCGCTCCATGTTCGTAACAGCTCATGGTATGGAGTGAAAAACACCGTACTCAACTTTGCGGGCGGTACGCCGCCAAGCGGCATGACAACGGACTGGATTGCAAAAGGTCAGTTCAACAACGTGGTTGACAAGGAAAGCCCGATGAATGCAAAATTGGAGAACCCCTTTGCAACAACGATTGACCTAAACCCTATGCCGAAAAGCGACGCGCCGTACCTGACCACAGCATCGTTCGACCGCAACGGCATTATTGGTATTGACAATGCATTCTTTACCCGCGTGGCATATCGCGGTGCATTCGGCGGCAACATTGTGAACCGCTGGGACTTGGGCTGGACGGAATACGACCCTGTGAACAAAGAATACAAACCATTCATTGTTTCGGTGGATGAAGAGCAAACCCAAAGCGGTATTACAGGCGGCGTGGCATTCCCGAATCCTGCATCCGAAGCAACCACCATCCGCTACGACGTCCGCCGTGCAGCGCGAACAAGCATCAGCATCACCAATGCGTTAGGCGTTGAGCTTGCACTCATGGGCGATGCCGCTTGGCAAGACGCAGGTATCTATGAAATCACACTGAATACAGCATCATTAGCATCGGGCATGTACTTCGCCCGCATTACCACTCCTACGGGAGTAACGACGATACCGTTCACTGTTGTGCGCTAAACGCCTACTCGTTAGCACGGCAGACGCACGGTAAACACACACACGCAACGGGGACGCTTGTAGGGAGCGTCCCTATTTTTATTTGTAGCGGCGGGGATGGGTGTAATGATTCGTACTAAATTTGCCATGTTGAAATCAAACACTGCAGTTCAGCATACCATCATAGTACTCTCTTTGTAATCGAATGCACCTGACTCGTACTAATGCCGTTTTAAACGGATCACACCATGACTGACACAGCGTGGATGCAGCGCACACAGTTGCTTCTTGGTGCCGAGGGCATGGAACGCCTTGCCAATGCACATGTGCTTGTGGTCGGCTTGGGTGGCGTTGGCTCGTTTGCAGCCGAGATGCTTGTCCGTGCCGGAGTGGGCACGCTTACTATCGTGGATGGCGACGTAGTTGATCCCACCAATCGCAACAGGCAGCTTCCCGCACTTGCCTCGACGCACGGACAACTGAAAACCGAGGTGATGGCGGAGCGGTTGCTTGCCATCAATCCCGAACTGACGCTGCACGTAAAAACCATGTTCATGAAAGGCGACCTGACCGACGACCTGCTTGCCACGCCGTTCGATTATGTTGTTGATGCGATTGATTCGCTCAGTCCCAAAATCAACCTTATCCTAAAATGCAAGCGGATGAAAATCCCGCTTATAAGCTCCATGGGTGCGGCGGGGAAAACTGATCCGACCAAAGTGAATATCGGCGATATCTTCAAGGTGCAGAATTGCACGCTTTCGCGCTATGTGCGGAAGAAACTAAAACGTGCGGGTGTGCGGCGCGGGGTGAAGGTTGTCTATACCACCGAACTGCCCGACAAGTCCTCGCTTGTGCTGACCGACGGCTCGAATAACAAGAAGTCATTTATGGGTACGATTTCGTATCTGCCGGCAATCTTCGGCTGTATGGCTGCGTCGGTGGTAATTCGTGCCATTGCGGGGGCAAAGGAGCCGCCGTTGCAAAGCGGCTCGCCCGATGAATCCGGTTCGCCCGAACTATCGCCGGAAGAATCTCCCGAATAAAAAAAACACCGCCGGAATAAACCGACGGTGTCCTGCAGAGATGGTATCTAGTTTCAATACCTACGCTAATTTTTCCTTAGGAACGGGAAGCGCGTTTTCGACGGCGTTTTCGACTTTTGTTGCGATTTCTTCCGCCTGATGCTTCGCCGATTCTTTCAGCATTCCGGCTTGCGCCGCCAACGCTTCTTTCGACTCCTCAAGTTTCTCTTTTACCACATCCACTTTCTCCTTCATCACGTCCACTTTTTCCTCGACCGAGGTGCGTGCTGTCTGTGCGAGTTCCGATGCGGTTTGTGTGGCGCTCTGGGCTGCAACAACCACGCGCTGCTTGGCAACTTCTGCGGCATTGGCAATGGTGGCAGTTCCATTTTTAATCCATGACTCGTGGTTTGAATCAAGCAAGTATTGTGGAACGGGACGTAAATCCCAAACAATGCCCAGCAGAGAGAGTGTTTTCAAAACGTAGTAGGTGATGTCAATTTCCCACCAGAAGAATCCATTGCGTGCCGACGCTTGGAAACGGTGGTGGTTGTTGTGCCATCCTTCGCCTAAGGTCACCAATGCTAAGATGGGATTGTTGCGGCTTGTGTCGGTGGTAGTGTATCGTTGCCAGCCCCATGTGTGCGAGAGCGAGTTGATGGTGAACGTGCCGTGCCATAGCAACGTGGTGGCTATCACAAAGCCCCAAACGAGTCCGGGCAAACCGAATGCAAGGAACATTGCCACAGCATAAACAACCACAGGCATATATCGGTATTCATTCAGCCATACCAATTCTTTGAATCGCGTAAGGTCGCGGATATACTCATACTGTGTTGCGTTGTTTTCGGGGCTGAGTATCCAACCCATGTGTGCGTACCAGAATCCTTCTTTCGGTGAGTGGATGTCTTCTTCCATGTCGGAGTATTTGTGGTGGTGGCGGTGATGGGCAGCCCACCACAACGCGCCTTTTTGCGAGGACGTTTGCGCCATGAATGCAATAATAAATTGCACCACGCGCGAGGTCGAGTATGTCTTGTGCGAGAAATAGCGGTGGTAGCCGCCGGTGATGAAGAACATCCGCAGGTAATATGATGCAACGGCAAGAAGCACATACCACCAAGAAAATTCAATAAAGAACGCCGAGAAGCACGCAAGGTGCATCAGCCAAAACGGTGAAGTGTTGATATTAAAATACGTTGAACGGGCACTCATGTGTGTACAATCAGGTATTGGTAAGCGGTGCGGTGGCAAGCGGCGGGATTAGTATTCCATGGTCTCGCACCAAAAACATGTAGCAAATTTACACGACGCAGCGTATCAAAACTGCGGGTATTTCACATTGAACGCTCTTGTTCATGTATTAGTGCTTTTTCAGTTACAGAGTGGCAAGGTAAAACATCAGGTTTTGCGAAAGCGGGAGGTTCAGTTTTTTACGGATGCGCGAACGGTGGTTTTCTACAGCGCGGGGTGTGATATGCAAGATGCCGCATATCTGCTTGGTGGACATACTCATCCGTAACAGCGAACAAATTCGCAGTTCCGTGGAGCTAAAGTTCGGATGCAGGTCTTTGAGTTTTATCATAAACTCTTTTTCGTGGTTGTCCACGTCGTGAATCTGACCTTCCCATGTGCGGTCGAGCATACCGGAATTACTGATGAGTTTTTGCACACGGTGTTGCACGGTTGTGTTGGTCGCTGTTTCCGCTTCGGGTGATTTTCCCATGCGCCGCAATTCTTTGTGGATAGATGCGATAAACTCGCTCCGTTCGGCTACTTGCAGTGTCAGTTTTTTCATCTCCTGCGTTTGCAGCGAACAGATGTCGTCGAGTTCGATAATCCTGTGTTTGAGTTGTGTATTCTCGGCTAGAAGCCGCTCCACTTGGAATTGGGCAAGCTGCCGCGATGTCTCGCGCTGGCGTGTATTGTTATAGAGCCGCGTATAGGTGTCAATGTAGCTTTTCTGCTGATGCAACGCCGCCTTGAAATCACCGTTGTGTTCATACAGTGTGGCAAGCAGCTTATGAATACGGACGGTATGGGGCAACAAACCGATTGGCTTTGCTGCATAGAGTGCTATTTCGCCGGCTTCCGTAGCTTTTTCGGGATTGGCGGCTTCCACATAGAGTTCGGCGATTTCTGTGAACACGTCTGCGCGTTGAATCGGATTCTTCAATGTGCCGCCGATAGTTTCCGCCGCCACAATGTACGGATTGATGAGTTCGGTCTTTTTCTTCTTCTTCAGATACACTTTTGCCAACCCGATATTGACAAATATCATCCATGTCTGCTCGTTTTGCCTGATGGCATACGTTTGTGCTTGCAGGTAATACTGCTCTGCATCGGCAAGGTTATTCATTTCGTACTGCGCCGAAGCCATATTGCAGAGGAAGAGCGGTGTTTGCTGCTTTGCACCGATATGCTTCGAGCAATCAAATGCCTGCTCGTAATACCGTAATGCCAGTGTATAGTCGCCAAGCTGCGCGTAAATCGAACCAATATCACTCAGCAGAAACGCATACTCCAATGTCCTGGTTTTGTTTAGCGTGGAAAGCATGTCGAGCATTTTACCAAGGAGTAGAAGTGTTTCGTCGTATTGACCTTTGCTCGTAAGGATACGACCGTAGTACAGTGACATCCGCACATGTTCAATGGGCATTCCTTCACGCTCGTAATACTCAATCAGCACTTTATAGCGTGTTGCCGCCTCGTCGATATTACCAAGCAGCATCGAGCAGTTTGCTAACAGCTCTTGCGCTTTCATCATGTGGTGTTCATCGTGAAGAAGCGGTTGCGCCACCTGTGATTGCAAATAGCTGATGCACGACGCAGGATCATTATGCAAGAGCGCAGTTGCGTGGTCAAGAATAAGGGTTACATCAGATTCCATTCGATGAGGCGTTATAGGGATATGTGAGTGGAGAGAGAGTTATCTCTCATTTCGCCTGCTCCGGCTTCGGAAAGTAACGATACAGTTCTTTCCGGATTCATAACTTATCTATGATATAAGGCGAATTTTACGAGAACACACACTACAAGGATATGAAAAAAAGAGGAGAGTATAGCGTATTGCTAACCCATCAATACCTCTCAAAAACATAGCATTCTTGAGATGTTTCGGAAGGATAATACTATTGTGC
>JAEUSO010000030.1:11678-18701 GCA_016788605.1 Candidatus Kapaibacterium sp.
GTAATGTTCGCACCAAGAGCGACGATATGTGGTACAAGTAAGCAAGTCCATAATAATACACAGGGGACTGGCACGCTTCGAAGGGCAAACGGGGCGTGCTTTTTTTTTGCCCGTTCGAGAGGTTGCTATGTCAGGGGATGAGAGGTCTTCGCGCCGTATCTACGCACTTCGGCGTTTCAGGCGATACACATACGCAAGCACTTGCGCCACTGCCTTGAACAGCTTTTCCGGTACGCTTTGCTCTACCTCGCACGCAGCGTAGAGTGCGCGGGCAAGCGGGGGATTCTCGACAATCGGCACATTCGACGCCGTTGCCACTTCGCGGATTTTTAATGCAAGAAAATCAACGCCCTTTGCAACAACCACCGGCGCGTTCATCTCGCCGTGCTTATACTTCAACGCCACAGCATAGTGGGTCGGGTTGGTAATCACCACATCCGCTTCCTTCACACGGCGGAGCATCACTTTACGCAGCCGCTGCCGAGCCGCCGCACGGATACGCTGCTTCATCTGCACGTCACCTTCCTGCTGCTTGTTTTCTTCTTTCACTTCCTGCTTCGTCATCTTCAGGTCTTCCAAATACTTTCTGCGTTGGAAGAAATAATCCGCCCCTGCAATTAGCGCGTGTACAAGCCCCACTTTCATCACAAGTTCAAACCCCGTTCCCGCCATGAATCCCGCCATTGCGCCGAACGGCATATCCATCAGCGTGAACAGCGTGTCGGTATGCGAGGCAATCACCTGATACACAATTCCGCCCAATACAAGCAGCTTCGCAATGTTCTTCAGCAGTTCCGTGATTGATTGCTTCGAAAAAAAGATGCGCTTCAGCCCGTTGAACGGATTGAACACTGCGCCGAAATTTAGCCCTTCAGTGAACTTCTTTGTTGCCACATGAAACCCAACCTGTGCAATATCCGAAAGCGCGCCCACAAGCATCAGTGAGCCAAGAATAGGCAGTAGCGTCATGCCTAAAAACACCGTCAGTTTCAGGAAGTAGTCCGGCACACTGCTGTCGGTAATCGTCACTTCGGCAGCGTCGCGGAACATAAATCGCATGAAATTCATCAAATCCACCGTCAGCGACGAACCGAACGCATACACAAGCCAGCCGCCCAGCAGCAGCAACGCCGCCGACGTAACCTCGACGCTCTTCGCAACCTGACCTTTGTCGCGCGCGTCGCTCAGCCGTCTCGCAGACGCATCTTCGGTTTTTTCCTGTCCGTCGGGCGTTTCCTTAGCCATCGGGCGTTTGCATCAATTCGTTCATACAACAGTTCCCTGCAATCGGGCAAGCAATGTGCCAAGCAACCGGTCAAGCATCATTTCGATTCGCGGGACGGCACCGGACGGACGCCCGCCGCCCGCCACCGTTGCCATGCCGGAAAGAGCAATGCGCTTCCAACCGACCGCCCTGCGTTCCATTACAAACAGTATCAATCGTCCAAATCCCGCACCACGCACCACAACCCGACCCAAATCCCCGTCCGCAGGGCACGAAAGCCGTATTTTTGCCGTTTAATATTTTTTGCGGTCTGTAAAACTGCGCTTAATGCGTAGCCGAGCAAGCATCGCTCACCCATCAATCACATACAAACACACTCAACATGGCAGACACACAACCTCGCTATCGCATCACGGTAACACACGGATCCACGCCGCTTGGCAGCATTGACCTTGAACTCATGCCCGACGTTGCGCCCAAGCACGTTGCCAACTTCGAGTCGCTCGCAGCGGAAGGATTCTATAACGGCACGGCATTCCACCGCGTCATTCCGGGATTCATGATACAAGGCGGCGACCCCAACTCGAAATCCAAACCGCGCGAATCGTGGGGAACGGGCGACCCGTCGCTTACCCGCGTTCCCGCCGAATTCAACAGCACGCCCCACGCACGCGGCATCCTCTCGGCTGCCCGCACCAGCGACCCCAACAGCGCAACCTCGCAATTCTTTATCTGCGTCGAGGATTCGCCGTGGTTGGACGGTCAGTACACCGTCTATGGAAAAGTCATCAGCGGAATGGATGTGGCGGATGCCATTGTAGCAGCCCCGCGCGACGGACGCGACAACCCGCTCGAAAAAATTGAAATGAGCATCGAAAAAATCGCATAAACACATCGCATAAGCACATAAAAAATCACATCATGCAACCAGCACCCGCAACACCGTCGTTCGTCACCGAACTGCATACGCACACCGTGCATTCTGACGGACGGCTCACACCAACCGACCTGCTCGCAAAATGCAAGGAGAGCGGTGTTGCAGTTGCTGCCATCACCGACCACGATACAACCGAAGCACTCGACGAAGGAATGGCAGCCGCCGCAGCACACGGTATTGAACTGCTCACCGGTGTCGAGATAAGTTGTTGCGAAGAAGGGCGCGAAATCCATCTGCTTGGCTATTGCTTCGACCCCGCATTCGCACCCCTGCAAGCAATGCTCAACCAGATACGCAACGAGCGGGTGGACCGCACATGTGTCATGCTCGAAAAGCTCGATACACTCGGCTATCCGCTAGAAATGGACGATGTTGTCGCGCATTCGGGCGGCTCGGTGATTGCGCGTCCGCACATCGCGGCGGCACTCGTCGAGAAAGGGTATTTTACAAGCAACGTCGAAGTGTTCGAGCGCGTTCTTTACAATGGCGGTCCGGCGTATGTGCCCAAAGAGGAGCGCAGCGTGCGCGATGCTACGGCAATGCTTCACCGGTGCGGAGGTGTGGCGGTATTGGCACATCCGGGCGGAATGGTGAAAATGCGCGAGGTGGTTCGCTTTATCGGAGAGGGTTTGGATGGCATCGAGGTCTATCATCCCGCCCATACCCGCGCCACATCGGGCTATTACAAGAACTTTGCCTCGCGCTACAATGTGGTGCAAACCGGCGGCTCGGATTACCACGGCACGCGCTATTACGACGAGAACAACTTCGCCCGTTATGCAATCACCGCCGAAGCAATCGGCATCCTCAAAGACCGCTCGCGTATGATTCGCCTGAATGCAATCAGCGCGGCTGTCTGAGTGGAAACTGGTGTAGCACAACATTCCCCGCTGCATCTTTCGTCACGTACCGCCGTAGAAACGCCAATCAAACAACAGTTTTGTTTCATCGAATCATCCTGCACAGTAGAATTATGGCGCACACAACACATCCCGCAACTATCAGTACGTTTTCTTCAATCATTCTTTTTTGCTGCATGACTCTCGGAGTGCCGGACACGGCAAACGCACAAACGAAATTTCTGCCACCTCCCACAAAGCGAGTACCGCTGACGGAGACCATCTTCGGAAAAAAAGTTGCCGACGATTTTCGCTGGCTGGAAGACGGGAAGAACGACGACGTAGTAGCATGGACACGCGCCCAACACGACGCAACGCATACGTACATGAAATCCGCATATCCCGAAGTGGCGGGGCTGCGCGATGAACTCACCGCACTGTACGACCGCAACGTGACAAACCCGCCATTCTTCAAAGCCGATCGCGAGTTCTTTTACCGTCGCCTGAAAGGCAATAAACACAGCAAGGTTTTTACGCGGCTGAACGGGAAGGAAATCCTTCTTTTTGACGTTGAGCAACTCGACCCGACGGGCAATACCTCGATGTCGGGATTCCAACTTGATCGCAAAGCGGAACGTGTTGCTATTGGAATTCAGGTAAAAGGAACCGAACTGACGGACTATCTCTTTTTGGATACCAAAACAGGCAAGGAATTATATCCGCGGCTGACGGGAGTATCGGGATTCGGTTGGTGCGCCGACCCCGCATATTGCTATATCACGCCGCGAACAAAAGAATTGGTTGATGCACAGAAACCGCTGCCTGTTTGGTTGCATAAATTCGGAACTAACCGCAGCACCGATGTCATGCTGCTTACAAGCGACGATGCAAAAATCAGCAGCTATGTGTATGACAGCGAGCTTGCCGACGTGACGGTAATGGGCAAAGGCGATTTCTATTCCGGTACAGTAATGTTTAGGAAAACAGGAACAACCGACGCGCCGCGCACCATCTACTCTAGTACAAAATACAAAGCATATCCTACGTTTATCGGCAACAGGATTTACTGGCAGACCAACGATAACGCACCGAACTATAAGCTGATGCTCTCTACGTTGGAGAAACCCGACTTTGCCTCGGCTGCTACACTCGTCCCTGAAGGGGAGACCGTGATTGAGGATTATGAAGTCACATCGAAGTGGCTGTTGGTGATTGACAAGAAAGACATCCTTTCGCGCATCAAGGTCTATACACTGGATGGAAAATTCGTGCGCGACCTCGCTCTGCCCGAAACCGCCAACATCGGCAGCACATCCTATCACCGCGAATCGAATACGCTCTATGTGTCGCTTAGCACATTCACCGCGCCCTCGAAGCTCTATAAACTGAACGGCGAGACATTGGAATGGACGTTCTTCTACCAAGACAAGCCGCCAGTTGACCTCTCGGACATCGAAGCGAACATTATGTTCATACCCTCGAAAGACGGCACGCGCATACCGGCATTTGTTGTGCATAAAAAAGGTCTTGTGATGAACGGCAATAATCCTGTGTTGATACAAGGGTACGGTGGATTTAACAATGGAATTAAACCGTACTTTGTGGGATATGCGTCATCGTTCCTGAAGCGTGGCGGCGTATGGGTGAATACCGGCATCCGTGGCGGCGATGAATACGGCGAGAAATGGCATCAGGACGGAATGCTTGCAAAGAAACAAAACTCGTTCGACGACTTTGCGGCAATAGCGCAATGGTTGATTGAGAAGAAGTACACCAACCCGAAAAAAATCGTAGCGCAGGGCGGAAGCAACGGCGGCTTGCTCATGGGCGCAATGGCAACGCAGCACCCCTCACTTTTCAAGGCGATTGTCTGCCAAGTGCCGCTGCTCGATATGATACGCTACCACAAGTTCCTGATTGCGCGGTTCTGGATTCCCGAATACGGCGACCCCGAAAAGGAAGCCGACTTTGCGGTGATAGAACGGTACTCGCCCTACCACCGTATCAGCGACGGAATCGAGCTGCCAACGATGCTTGTCACCGCCGGTGCAAACGATGTGCGGGTTGATCCGCTCCACGCCAAGAAGTTTGTTGCCCGCGCACAAAGCAACCCCGCGCAGAAGAATCCCGTGATGCTGCACATTGACTACGACAGCGGGCACGGCTCCGGCAAGTCCTTGCAGCAAGCAATAGACGACCTCATCTTCACATGGAACTTCACCATGGGCGAGTTGGGGATGAAGTGACCCACCATAGTAAAGGTTAATAATGATGCAGCCGCCGCAAGATAAACCTACGGCGGCTGCCTGTTTTATCTATCATGTGCTGTATTCACCATAAGGGCTGGAATACGGAAAGTTATGCTTGTCTTGAAATGAAAAATATGTAAGTTGGCAGTGAACAAAAGAATCAGGCAAAAGCGCAGCCATACTTTTGACCTCCGGAACTATACCTTTATCGCTTGGCGGCTGCGCGCTAAAACAACTCAACTCTGCACATCCAAGGTGCGCTATTACTAATGATGTTCGTATTGAGAATCGGCAATCAGTTGATTCGCTACAATCATATATCAACCAACAGCGAAATATGATTGATTCTCTTTCCCTTCTTGTAAAAAATCACGAAGAGCGAATTGCAAGGGTTGAGGCGCAAAACAATATTATTCGCAATGAATCTGCTGATGTAATACTCGAACAGAACAATCCAAATCCCTTTGCTGAAACAACCACAATCACATACTATGTGCCGGAGACAGTTACCGGAACAACAGAACTTGTTATATCACACTCCGCTCGTAATGAAGTATTGAGAACCATACAATTAACGAAAGGCACACCCACACAACTGACGGTATCAGCCAACGGGCTGACAACAGGGGTGTATGTTTATAGTATAGTAGTTGCCAACAAAGTGCTGGCATCAAAAAAATTCATCATCATCAAATAATTCAGGAGCTAGTATGAAAACGATATATCTGTTCTGCTTTGCATTGTTATGTGCTTTGGGCTGCTCTAAAGTGGATGTGCCGACAAACACCAACAACAATAAACCGACTGTTACAACAAATACCGACGGAATTTTTGCAGGTTCAGTTAGGTGGTCTGGTGCAGATTGGGTGAAAAAGAAAAACCTTGAGAATAGCAGGGTTGAACTTCTTGGCACCAATCTTTCAACATTGACAAACGAACGCGGTGACTGGGTTTTGCGCGGTGTGGATTCAGGGACATATACCCTTCGGTTTACCCGTCCGGGGTGCGATACATTTGAGATACGGAACATGCATACGAATGGTAATGACAGTGTGTATGCAACATGGATGTTGTTTTTTGATGATGACGATATCAGGGAACAACGCTTTGTTGATTTGATGGAACACACAATGGATTTACGACTCACATCGGTGAATGCAGGAATTACTGCCAAGACCTATGAACGAATATACAGGCATGACTCAGTGATTATCCGCGTAGATCGTGACACCACATATTCGTTTGGTGCACAAATAAACCTAAGCAGTACTGGACCGCGAACCGTTGTGGCAGAAGAAACACCATATCAGATTGCATACATTGTTAATGAGAAGGCGACCATGACAAAAGCCGACTTGCCTAATGACAGCGTTTTATTCATAACGCCTGAACGTGGCGGCTGGTGGAGAATTGATGAAAATAATATGACGATGAAGGCAACGAACGGCATTCACACTTTATCCGGCTTGGGAGGACAATCAGAATCCGTTGTAGAGTATTTTACTCGAAGGAAATTACCGCTTAAAATTGGAGCGCAGTTATACCTGCATGTATTTCCGATATGGGTAGGGAGTAATCGTCAGATTGAGTACACAGACAGAGGAATAATTATACGTGGTGGTGGAGGACAAGACCGTGCGCGTGGTGCGCAACGCCACCGGCACCGTGCGCCGGCTGCATGCCGCGGTGGTGGTGAACCACAAGACCGGCACCGACAACAAGGGCAAGCCCACCACCACGCCGCTGACCGACCCCGAACTGGAGAAGCTGACC
>JAEUSO010000310.1 GCA_016788605.1 Candidatus Kapaibacterium sp.
GGTTGGAAGTAGAACGCAAGAACGCTTGGTTGAAAGCGGACTGCGCTTTCCGGCAAGCGGCGGGTTGGGTGAGGGGAAAGGCGCGGAGCCGATTTTTCAAGCGGGTTAATTGGCATTGACGAGTGGTGAATTATGCAGAAAACGAAACGTGATGAGGTGGGAAACTGAAATCTCATTCTGAAATATGCGGGGAATTGACGAAGTTGCAGTATTGATAGAAACGACCATTTGCAACGACCTATGAACCGCATACTCTTACACGCCGCGCTGCTGCTTGGCGCACCGCTATTGCTCATTGCCCAAACACAAGGTACGGGCGGCATTACCCCTTCGATGAAGGCGTTGATGGAGTCGTCGCGTCCGGCTGCTCCGATGAATATCCTTAGCACGAAACGGTTGCCCGACGCTTTGCTTGCGGTGCCGTTTGTTTCGTCGTTCGATAACGTGAATGTGATTGAGGAGCAAGAGGATAATTCACCGATGCAGAACGAGTCAGGGATTGCTGTGAATCCGCTGAATCCCAGTTTGCTGATTGCTTCGGCGGTTGATTACCGCGCCGGAAGTTCAACGTGGGTGTATGTGTCTGAGAACGGCGGGAAAACTTGGCGCAATGTGAATTTGGGAACACCGCCCGGTTTGAATTTTACCTCGAGTAACGACCCCTCGGTTGCGTTCGATTATGAAGGGCGCGGCTATTTGGTGTATGGCGGCTTCGACCGCGGGCGTACACTCGGCGAGAACGGTGTGTTTATCTCGGTAACGGAGGACGGCGGCAAGACGTGGCGTTCGCATACGCCCGTGATTTTGCATAAAGGCAAAATGACTCCCGACTCGGCGTTCGAGGATAAGTATTATATCTCGGTTGATAACTCGCGTACTTCGCCCTATCGCGGACACTTGTACATTCCTTGGAAGCGCGTGTATGACCGCGATTCATCCACACAAATTGTTATTACAAAATCCACAGACCACGGCAGAACATGGAGCGTACCAATCAGGGTGAGCGATGTGCTGACGGGCAAGTCGCTCGACACAACATTCGGTCAAAGTTTCCCGCTGATTTCAACCGGAGAGAACGGCGAAGTATATGTGGTATGGAATTACGGTCCGCTCCGCAGCATTGGCTTTAACTCATCCACCGACGGAGGCAAAACGTGGGGTTCGCCGCGATTGATTCAGCAGTACGAATGGCTTGGCGTGACGCGCTTTACCGGTAGCCAATATAACCATACATTGAAGGGTGTTACCCGCGTAGAGACCTATCCGAGTTTGGTTGTTGATACGACCAATTCGCCGCGACGCGGATGGTTGTACTTGACGTGGGCTGCCGACAAGACACCGAATATCTATTTTTCGCGCTCGACGGATAAAGGCGTGACGTGGAGTGCGCCGAAGATTATTCATTCCGACACAACGAACGACCAATACTGGCAGTGGATTTCACTCGATGGCACAAACGGCGACCTTGCCGTGATGTATTCCGACAGCCGCGACGACGCAACGAACAAACTCTCGCTCTGCTATGTGAGTTACTCAAGCGACGGCGGCACAACATGGACCGACCGCCGCGTGAGTGATGCCGGCTCTGACATTACGCGCAATCCGTTTAACGGAACATTCGCCGGTGATTACAGCGGCTGTGCATTCCACAACGGCATCATCTATCCCTCATCTGTTGATATGCGAAACACCGAAAACAACATCAGCGACAACGATGTGTATTCCGGTATTGTGAACACACGCGCACCGATGCCGGTCTCGGACTTTATAGCGAAGACAATACCCACACGCCGCACAACAATTGCGCTCTCGTGGAAAGCACCGCAGTTCCAAACATTCGGTCAGCCCTTGGATGCATCCACATTTGTGTATCTATTACATCGCAACGGTCAGCGTATAGCAACACTCCCTTCATCGCAACTGACGTATGACGATATGGGCTTGCAAGAATATAATTCCTATACATACACGATAACTGCGGCAACTGCACTAGATACGTCGGCAACCCGCACCGCCACTGCGTTTGCGGGCGGAAGCAAGCAACCGGGAACGCCCGTCTTCGATGCGGCAACGATGGAAGCAGGTACAAACGTTGAGTTCCGCCTGCGGCTTCCTTCGCTGCGGTTGGATAGCATAACGGCGTTTGTGAACATGCGCTATGTGCGTATCTACCGCGACTCGGTCATGACGGGCGAGTTCGAGGTATTGACGACAGATACCGGTAAGACGAAACTCTTTTTCGACAATCCCAACGAGCGCGGCTATTATGTCTATCAATTCTCGGTGGTGGATAGCGCGGGCAACGAAAGCCCGCGTTCAAGCGAGCAGGTTGTCTTTGCCGGACAAGTAGAGCAGCGACATGCAGAAGCATTCGATGCACCGATGCCACGATACTACAAACGCGGCGCATGGCAGCTCACCACCGATGTCGCCGCTTCACAGCCGAGTTCGCTTACATCATCGGTACAAAAGCAATACAAAAACAACCAGCGAGACACACTCATGATTTTTCCTGTTGAGTCGCTGTTCGGATTATATACGGTGAGCTTCTCGACCATCGGCATTGTGGATGCCGCTGATACCGCAGTTGTGGAATACTCGATAAATAACAGCGTGTCATGGAAACAGCTTGCACGCTTCACAAAACTGATGCAGCCCGAATGGCAGGACGGCACGATAGCCAACACCGACTGGAAACCCTACTCTTATAGTATCGGCGGAGGAAACACCATGACGCTCCGCTTCCGGTTCCGTTCGAATCTTGCCCGCACCGATATTGGCTGGTACGTGGATAATTTAGACATCAACAGTGTGCAGACATCAGTGGGTGATCCCGTCCAGGCAACCGTAATGCTCTACCCGAATCCGGCAACATCATCATTCCGCATTGTGCATCGTGATGTGCAGCGCGTCGAAGTGTTCTCGATGCTTGGCGAACAGATGCTGAGCGTGCAGTCAAGCGAACGCAGCGGTGATGAGAATATGTTGGTGGAATGTGGCGCACTGCCACAGGGTACGTATGGAGTTCGCATCCATACGCCGGCTGGGGTTATCACGCAGATGCTGCATATCATACGTTGATAATCTTACAATCGTATTGCACAACGTCAACACACAAAACCATGTACCATCACTCTTCAATACTCCCCGAATGATTTCACACCGTTGGTGGGCTGTTGCCACCGGACTGCTTGCGTTTATCGTGTACTTCTTCACCCTTGCGCCCGATGTCATGTTCACCGACAGCGGCGAACTTGCCGGTGCATGTGCAACACTGGGTGTGGCGCACCCGACGGGGTATCCGCTGTTTGTGATACTGGGTCATGTGTGGACGCTGCTGCCATTGCCGATGAGCATTATTGCAAAGCTGAATCTCTTTGCCGCCGCGTGTACCGCAGCATCGGTCTCGGTCTTTTTTTTATTCTGCCGCTTGATTCTGCAATGGTTTGCAACACCCGAACAGAAATCGGGCATTCAACAAACAAAAGGAAAGAAGAAAACGGAAACCGCAGTGCAATCAACAAGCACCGAACAAGTGTCATCATTGAACGACATGGCGGTGAATATCATTGCTGCATCGAGCGCGCTGCTCTTTGCATTTGCCCGTACGGTGTGGGCGCAAGCAACAAGTATCGAAGTATATTCCCTGCACCTGCTGTTGATGATGCTGACGCTGTATTTCTGTGTCGGCGGTATTCTTACCCGCAACACGCGGATGCAATTTGTCGGTGCGTTCGCATTCGGTTTAGGATTCACTAACCACCTGACAACAATCCTCCTCATTATTCCTATCGCCGTCCTCTTTTTTTACCGTCCGGGCGAGCGGCTTACGTTCAGTGCGGAACGTCGTAAAGAGTTTTTTGTCATGCTTGGTATTCTTGTTTCCTGCGCTGCGGTGTATGGTGTGATGCTGCTCCGTAGCAGCGGCGGCGCGTGGTTTAACT
>JAEUSO010000311.1 GCA_016788605.1 Candidatus Kapaibacterium sp.
AACCGAACAAGAGCAATTCGAGTGGTATAATTCGATGGCGGAACGCATGTATCCGCGCCCGGTCACCTTCCGTGCGTATGATATTGGAACGGATAAAATCGTGCAGGGTCTTCCGCATGAACACAATCCCGCCCTTGGTATGCGCGGTATCCGTTTCCTTTTGCAACGGAAGGATTTATTCGCTACGCAACTACGCGCCATACTTCGCGCTTCACGCAATAAGAATGTCAAGTTGATGCTGCCGATGGTCTCGCGTGTAAGCGAAGTGGAAGACACATTAACGCTCTTGGATATTTGCAAACGCAAGCTCTTTGAACAGGAAGAGGACTATGATAATTACCTGCCAGTGGGTATTATGATTGAAACGCCCGCTGCGGCAATCATGGCGGATAAGTTTGCCGAGATCGTGGACTTTTTTAGCATCGGCACGAACGACCTGACGCAGTATTCCCTCGCCGCCGACCGTATGAATGAATTAGTCGCCGGTATTTTCGATGCGTTCAATCCTGCTGTGTTGCGGCTTATGAAACAAGCGGTGGATGCCGCTAAAGAACGGAATATCAAAGTCAGTGTGTGCGGCGATTTGGGCGGACATGCTGCGGCAACCGAACTCTTGGTCGGCATGGGCATTGACGAACTCAGTGTCTCGACACCGCTGCTCCTTGAACTGAAAAAACGCATCCGTAAACTCTCGCTTGAGAATGCACAATCCGTGTTTGCCGATGCAATCAACTGCTTGCGCCCGAGCGATGTGCGGCAGCGCGTCTCCGCAGTTAGAAAAAAACGATAACTCACTTTATACAGATATAGAATCACATGAGCAAAACAGTATCACCGATACGAATCACAATTTCAAACGCCGAATTTTACGGCTATCACGGCGTGAAAGCCGAAGAGCGCAGTTTGGGCGGGCAGTTCCAAGTGGATGTGGATGTTATTTACGACCCGACGCAAGCTGTACTCAGCGACGATGTGCAAGTTGCCGTCAATTACGAGGAAGTCATGTTCTGTATCTCGGAAGTGGTCAGTTCCGACGAACCCTATAACCTGATTGAAACCGTCACCTACGAAGTGCTGAACAGCATCATGGATAAATTCCCGACGGTGCTTGAGGCAACCTGCCGTGTTCGCAAACTGAATGTGCCGATTCGCCAAACTCTTGATTACATTGAATGTGAACTGACGATGGAGCGCGATTAATGCCCGACGGCGTTACTCCGCTTCGCATTCTGTTAAGCATAGGTGCAAACTTGGGCAACCGCCAACGCACTGTCACTGCGGCGATGGATATGATTGAAGAGCACGGATTACTTTATGAATGTCTGCGCTCCCCGTTGTATGAAACTGAGCCGGTAGGATTCACCGAACAACCTCCGTTTGTGAATTGCTGCATGAGTGGAATTACAACGATTGACATTCACGACGTACGCAGCGAACTCTCGCAGATTGAAACCACGCTCGGACGCACGCCGCGAGCCAAATGGCATGAGCGGGAGATAGATATTGATATTATCCTTGCAGGGAATCATATCGTGAATAGCGACGCACTGACGATTCCCCATCCGCGAATGGCGGAACGCAGATTTGTGTTGCAACCCGCCGCCGACATAGAACCTGCAATGTTTCATCCGCTCTTTAGTATAGATGTGCAAACCTTGCTTGAACGCTGCACCGATACGGCGGCTGTCACACTCTATCACCATGAACGCGCAAACACCGGCACGTGAAACACATCCCCGAACATACCGTCGAAGAAGTCCGCACGCACTCCGATATCGTTGATATTATCGGGGAGTATATGCGTTTGCAAAAACGCGGGCGTGGCTTTGTGGGATTATGCCCGTTTCATGGCGAGAAAACACCGTCATTCCATGTGAATCCCGACCTCGGTATTTACAAATGTTTCGGTTGCGGTAAAAGCGGCAACGTTATCAGTTTTGTCATGCAGCACGATAACCTCGCGTTTGTGGATGCGGTGAAACTCCTTGCAAAACGGGCTGGGATTTCCTTGAATATCGAGGATGAAACCGACGAGCAAAAAAAGGAGCAGCAACGCTACGATGCTTGTATCAATGCGCTTTCGGCGGCAGCAACGATGTATTCCACACACCTAAATACGTCGCTCGGACAGCATGTGAAAACATATTTCTCGCGGCGAGGTTTCAGCGACGACCTCATCAAGAATTTCTCGCTCGGTTATTCGCCCAACGACTGGCAGGCAACACAGGTCGCATTGATTAAACAGGGCTATTCGCCCGATACGCTGCTTGATGCGGGATTAGTCATATCGCGTGACGACGGCTCGGCGTATGACCGTTTTCGCGGTCGCGCAATGTTTGCCATTCAGGATGCAATGGGGCGCATCGTCGGCTTTGGTGCACGAATAATGACCGACGAAAAAGATCAGCCCAAGTACATTAACTCGCCGCAGTCGTTGGTCTATGATAAAAGTAAAATTCTCTACGGATTGTATCAAGCGAAGAACGCAATCCGCCAAGAGCAATTTGCAATTCTCGTCGAGGGATATGCCGATGCACTGACGCTCCATCAGGCGGGATTCACGAATACCGTTGCTTCGTCGGGTACGGCTCTCACCAAAGACCAACTTCACCTGCTCTCACGTTATGCCCGCTCGCTTGCGATTGTCTATGATGGCGATGATGCCGGTATCAACGCGGCGTTTCGCGGAGTAGAACTTGCACTTGAACACGGCTTCGAGTTAAGTATTGTCACGCTGCCCGCAAAAGAAGACCCCGACTCGTATGTCAGGCGGCTTGGGGCAGAGGCATTCCGCCAGCGGTTGAAGGAAGCGCCGACGTTTCTTGATTTTGCAATACGCTATTACGAGAACAAAGGGCAGACAACCACAGCAAAGGGAAAATCAGACGCAATACGCCATTGCATTAAACTCATAGCACTTGTTAGCGATGCAATGCACCGCGAGTTTTTGGTGCGTCATCTGAGTGAAAAATTCGGTGTCTCGGAAGCGTTGCTGTATGAGGAGTTGCGGACGCATTTGCCGAATGAAATAAAGTCACAACCGCAGCAGCAAAGACAAGCCAATACGAATGGATTCAAGCGTCAATCAAAAGAAGAATGGCTGCTGAAAAAATCTGTAGCACAGACAGCAACGCAAGAGCGTGCCGTTTTGAAACGGCTAAGTATTCTGCCCGAAGAAAAAGAATTGTTGCGTGTTGCTCTTGTCTCACCCGCTGGGTTCTCGCTCATGGAGACCACCTACAATGTTTCGCCCGAGACGTTTGTCAGTACTGATGCACAGGAAGTGTTTCGCGCTCTTGTTCATGCCTACCACCACGGTGTTGAAGTTGCCGGACACATTTTGAGTAATGAAATCATGAGTAATGAGGCAAAAGATATTGTCTCGGATATTCTGTTTCATTCAGAGAACATCAGCTCCCAATGGCAGCGGTTCAACGTGGAAGTCACAGAAACGAACATGACAAAACTTGTTGCGGATTCCCTGACGCGATTGGGCTTAAACCGTGTCAAGCAACGAATCATAGAAACGCAGAAAGCACTCGATGTACATTCCGACGATACGCAACTCTTGATGAGCTTTATTGAACTGAACAAGCAACGCTTGCAATTGGAACAATCTCTTCGCGGTAAGGACGACCTGCCCGCTCTTGATTCATAACAGATTACGCAATTCAAACAATCACAACACACTATGATTTTCAAAGGAACAGCTACAGCACTTGTCACTCCGTTCACGCCAGATGGTGCAATAGATTTTGGTGCATTCAACCGCTTGCTCGATACCCAAATTGCTGCGGGAATCGAAGGTGTTGTTCCCTGCGGTTCGACCGGCGAAGCGGCAACCATGACGCACGACGAGAAGGTTGCTCTCATCCGGCACACGGTGGAGTATGTTGCCGGGCGGACGAA
>JAEUSO010000312.1:0-255 GCA_016788605.1 Candidatus Kapaibacterium sp.
CGCCATTGTTGACAAAGTGAATGGTATCACAGGATTGAATTGGGAATCGAAATATTCCAAAACAGCCGAACTCAGCCAAAAAATATACATCATTCCGCCGGAGCGCACGCGCTACCTTTCCGAGATTGTGGAAGAAAACAAACGCTATGACAAGACGGTGGATGAGCAAAGTAAGATTGCCCGCTCGTTATACCAATTGAAGGGTGCGATAACACTCTTGGATGACACCGGTGCTTCATCGTAACACATCAGTCG
>JAEUSO010000312.1:265-3882 GCA_016788605.1 Candidatus Kapaibacterium sp.
TTGCCGCTTCCATTGTTGTTGTTGTTCTCTCGTCGTGCAGCAGCAGCGTTCGCTTTACATCAGTGCGAAAACCGTTTTCGTCAGAGGGCGGCAGTACAAGAGAGTCGTCCGAACCCTTGTCGCGTCAATCACTTTCGCCACGTCAGCGGGCTGTTCTGCAAGCAGCCGACCAGTGGCTTGGCACGCCGTATTGTTTAGGGGGCACAACGCAGTCGTGTATTGATTGCTCTGCATTTGTACGCAATGTGTTTCAGGAAGCGGGCATTCAGCTACCGCGCACTTCACAGCAGCAGTCGAAGCAGGGGATTACGATACCGCGCAATCAAATGCAACCCGGTGATGTGGTGTTTTTTGATAACGACGGCGACGGTTCTGCGAACCACGCGGGCATCTATGTAGCTGACGGTGAAATGATTCATGCAAGCACCTCAAACGGAGTAGTTTATCAAAAAATCGGCGCAGGATACTTCGGGGTTAAGTTCTTGGTATGTAAGCGTTTCCTATAAAAATATCTGAAATAGAATACCTACTACACTCGGCAAAAAAAATCTTTGCACACAACAGTTCACCGTGTATTTTGGCATCGGATGAACAGCAATTCATTGTTTTATTCATCGCTTGCCGGGCTTGCCGGACATACTGCCGTACCTTGTCGCCGCGTACAGATTACACTAATGCAGTATCACCATCGGTTCTTCTCGGTTCTTATCTATCTGTTCGATACGTATCGAACTGAATTTATCCCGTCGGTGAGCCAGTGCCACGGGGAATAGTGTGTCATCTAATAACGTTTCGTTTTTAATCACTACATCGGGTATCATTATGAATCCTCGACAACTCTTTATGATATCGTGTGCAATATTTCTTGCGCTCATATCAACCTATAGCGGTTATGCTCAAACCGCTGCCTGTATTCCTTCGCACAGCTCATCATCAAGCTGTAGTGCTTTTAACTTGCATATATGGCAAGTAACCACAACAGGGGGAACAACGAATATTGATTTCACCTCAAACCTGCAAGCAGGCAATCCCGGGCTTGGTGATAACTGTAGTACACCTCATATGGATAGGGTTCAGTCGGTGATAAACCAATCGGTTACTGCAGCAGCTGGCACAACGTTCACCGTCAACATATTTCGCCATCCTACCGGCAGTACTGGGAATGCTTATGCAGGAAGGGTCTATATTGACTGGAATAACAACGGTAGCTTCTTTGATGCCGGTGATCTTATCGGCGACTTTGCCACAGCGGGGCTATCTGGGTCTGTTTCTGTCACTGTTCCTGCTGGAACAGCGTCTGGTCCGAAACGTATGCGTTGTATAAGCTGCTTTTCTGCTGCATCCAGTTTTATTGGAGGTCCGTGCGGTACTGTATCATTCGGTGAATCCGAGGACTATACGCTGAATGTTGCAGCACAAAATGATGCGGGTATTACATCGGTCTCAACTCAAACAGCACCGCCATTTGCACCGGGTAATAACACAATCGTTGCCAACCTTCGCAACTTCGGCGGTAATGCAATAACAAGTGTGACAATTAACTGGTCTGTGAACGGGGTTACGCAAAGTCCTGTTCAATGGACAGGAAATCTTGCATCCGGAGCAACAACACCCGTTAATCTTCTCGCCTTTAATTTCCCTGCTGTTGGTGCGGTAAGCGTTCAAGCATGGACATCGAATCCAAATAACCAGACAGACCCGAATATGTCCAACGACATGTCTGCATTAACAACACTTGGTGCAGCACTTAACGGCACATATACAGTTGGTGGTACAAGCCCTGATTTTGCCAATTTACAATTAGCCACCGACCAACTCCGCGCAGGCGGAACAGCCGGACCTGTCACACTCAACTTGCGTCCGGGCACATATACTGGGCATATCTTCATTGCCAATCCGATTGGCAATCAATCGGCACGCCCGATAACAATCCAAGCAGATGCTGCGGCAAGCGGCAACCGTAATAATGTGATTATCCAACATGACGGCGGTGCAACGCAATCGGCGGCAATCAACGCCACGAGTATCTTCGGCGGTCAGCCCACAGTACGTCTGCAAAACGTGGACTTCATCACATTCAACAACGTTACCATCAGTGCTACCGGAACCGGTGCGGCAAACTGGGCGCAATGTGTGGAACTGATGGGTAACACAACAGCTTTGGGCGACGGCTGCGACAATGTGACCTTTAACAACTGCGGATTTACAGGTCGTGTGGCAACGGGCTTCTTCAATAATGATATTCTTTTCTTCAGCCAAGCGGCGGCTCACCAGAACCTGCAAATTACTGGTTCAACATTTACGAATGGCGCATCAAGTATCTTCGTTTGGCGTGGCGCTACGCCGTTTGTACCGGGTATCCTCATTACCAACAATACACTCAACAACTTTGCGGCAAACGGTATTTCGTCTAACCTTAGCGACGGTCTTACAATCACGGGCAACACACTGACAAGTACATCATCGGTATTCAGCAGCGGTATTAATATTGCTAATAATATCGGCACATTTGTGATGAGCAAAAACCGTGTGCTTTTGAATAACACAGGTGCAACAACAATACCTGCAATTCTTCTCCAGGCACGTGTGAATACCAACCCGGGTCGCCCGATGGTAAGTAACAACTTCATCCGCGTGAACGGCAACATATGGGGTATCCGCACAAGCAATTCATCAAACACGGATTTGGTGTTCAATACCATTTATAGTACGTCAAGCACCACACCGATTGTGAGTAACGAAGGTGGCTCGAACGGTTTTATCATTGTGAATAATATCATCTATAATGCTGGCGGCGGACAGGTTGTAAATAACGTATCGGGTTCAACAGTCAGTGCGATGAACTTCAATAATTTGTTCACAACAGGCGGCACATTCGGCACATGGAACGGCTTGCCACAATCAAACCTTGCCGGATGGCGTTCATCATCGGCGCAGGATATGAACTCATCAAGTGCGGCGGTAACATTCAATAATGTTGCAGGTGACAATTTCAACCTGACGATGGTTGATGCAAACCTGTACGGTATGGGTTCGACATCCAACAGCACAACCGTTACGGGTGCAGCATACCGCGCAATGGACGATTTCTTCGGAACATCGCGCAACCGTGGTGAAGTGTATATGGGTGCGCATCAGATTGTTCCTGTGATTACCTTCAACCCACCTCCTCCTGCAACAATACAAGGATGCCAGAACCAGAACTTCAGCATGACCGCTAATGCACAAGTAACGTTCGGCGCACAACTGACCTTCAGTTGGCAGCGTAACGGTCAGCCGTTGATTGACGGACTGAACGGCGTATCGGGTTCAACAACAAATACGGTGTCGGTGGTTAATACTCAACCGTCATTGCACGGTGGTGATTATGTTCTCCGTGTTACCGCTACCGGCGGTGCAGACCCGCTTGTCAGTAACATTATCAATGTTGTTATTGATGCTCCGATTGAAATCAACCGACAGCCACAATCACGGATACTGTGTTTGAACAACGAAACAGCGTTGAACGTGGTAGCAAGCGGAACAATCTTGGGTTACCAGTGGCAAAAAGACGGTGTTCCTATAGTTGGTGCAACGAATCCGTTGTATGTCATCTCGAATGCATCGTACAACATGTC
>JAEUSO010000313.1 GCA_016788605.1 Candidatus Kapaibacterium sp.
GTTCCGATTTCCGCCTGATTGCCGCCCGAGACGGGGTCGCGCAGTGTACGGCTTGGGTACGAGCGGATGCTTGACGCGCCGCCCATAAAGTAGTGTCGCTCGAAGGGTACGATATAGGTATCGGGATTGTACCAAAGGATTGTTCCGCCGCGTGCTTTGAATGCGCCCACCGTTTGCTCGCTTAGTGCGGTGTATGTTGTCCATACCGCTTGCACCCGCGTAAAGCCCGCAAGAATCGGTACGGCAAGATCCACCGAGGCGTTGAAGGTATAGCCCGACGAGGGATAGAACAAGTCGTTGCGCTGGTCGTTGGTGTAACTGAGTGTGGCAACAAGCGATGTAGGCAGAAAGCGACCTGCACTGTAGCTGTTCAAGCGGTCATACTGGTCGAGTGTTTCTGTTACCCGTTGCGTGGTCAGTGCGGTATCCACTCCGGGTGCTTCGCGCAATGCAATGGCAATGGCATTATCCAATGCTTCGCTGTACCGTTCGGGCTGCTGCCATTCGTTAATAAGGTCAAGTTGCACGCGCTCGAGAAAACTGCGGAGCGGCATTGTTAAACTGACGCGGAAATTGGCTGTGTAAAGTTTCAGCGGGTTCACCACAAAGCGGTAGGATGCAAGCAGGTTCGAGGATAAGTCCACGCGCTTGTTGCCGAAGGCGCGGAAGAAATCCGGCTGCGAAAACAATGCGCCGAATTCATAATCCTTGTCGCTGAGTTGCCATGCGCGTTCCAAGCTCGAATCAACCAAGGTCTCCCAAAAGAAACTCGTGTTGCGGAGCGTGGGGCGGAAGTAGAGGTTCAGCGCTTGCGCCGCACCGCCGAAGTTGCGGTTCAGGTAGCCGAAATCCGCACCGAAGTTATTGAAGTTGTCGGGGAACGTGGCATTGAAAAAGGCAATCGCCGTGAACTCCCACACGCGCTTGTAGAGCGTGGTGATGCGTGCGTTCAGGGTGTCGGATGTTCCTGCGGTGTCGAGTGCGATTGCAATCCGGTCGAATGTCCCGAGGTTGTTCAGGTTGGCATAGCTGCGGTCAATGCTGCTTTGCTTGTACCAGTCGCCGGTGGCGAATTCCAACTGACGTGATTTGAGTTCGCTGACAACAACCGGATAGCCGCGCGTACTGTCGGCAAAGGTGATGCTGCCGATACGGTAGCGCCTGCCCGGATTGAAAAAGACCGTCACGCTGTCGCGCTTGCGAACAGTATCGCTGCTGACGGTGGGCATCCGGTCAATCATCCGTTTTTTTGATGTGTCCGCTGCGGTTGAATCGGCTGTTTTTTGGTAGCCCGCAAATGCGTAGCCCGCATCATGGAGCGCGCTGATAATACGGCTGTTGTATGCTGTTACGGTACCTTCGCCGAAGGGCTGTTTTATTGCAAGCGGCGGTACTGCCGCAAGCTGCGCTTTCACATCGGGCGGAAGCGAATCAAGACCCACAAATATGGCGGTATCGAGCGAGTACTGCCTGCCGGGATAAATCAGGAACGCAAGATGGTTATCGCGCTCGTCGGCACTGATATGGAAATGATACCGCGCTGTGGCATCGTGGTAGCCGCGCTGCGTGAAATAATCCTGAAGACGAAGCACATCGTAGCCCGCAGTGGCGCGGTCGAAATACCGTATCTCGTTTTCCGCCGATGTGGTTGAGAGTTTGACGAGCGTTGTGCGGATGCTCGCCGGCACCTCGCGCGATGCGCGTATCGCCTCGAAGGCGAATGAGCGCAGGATGCGGCTTGTGATGGAGAAATCCGATTGCCGCGACGACGGCACGCTTTCCAATTCCTTTTGTGTGGGCACTTCGCCCGGCTCGGCACTGTCGGGCATAATCACAAACGAGAGCCGGTGGATGACATAGCGTTTCAGGAGTTGCGTGCGCTGCGGTCGCTCGCCCGAGACAGCGGAGGAATCGAAATCCTGCGCGAAACACTGCACGGCAAACACACATTGAAGGAACATAACAGCACACCACAGCGCAGCACCGCGCAGCCCCGGTAAGGGCGGTTGGTGACTGCTTGCAAGGACGTTCGCTACCGGAGAATCCGAAATGTGATGCGGCATAAGGCAAAGTTACGCCGCCAACTGCATCCTCTTTGTTCTGATTTTGAAATGTTCGGATGTATGTTTGCACCCCGTTTTGCCTCTCCGCAGAGCAAAGCGACCTTTGTGATTTCACCCGCACACACTATGGCAGCACCCGCAGACCGCCCGCAAAAATCAATCGCCAAGAACCGCCGCGCCGAGCATGAATACTTTGTTGTGCAGCGTATCGAGGCGGGCATTGTGCTTACCGGAACCGAAGTGAAATCGCTCCGCGCCGGCAAGGCAAACCTGAGCGATGCCTACGCCCATTTCCCCGAAAAGAAAACCGATACGCTCATTCTTGCCAATCTGCATATCTCGCCCTACGACCACGGCAACCGTGAGAACCACGCGCCGTTGCGACCGCGCACGCTGCTTGTATCGCGCCAGCAGGCGGTGAAACTCCGGCAGCAGGTGCAGGAAAAGGGGCTGACCCTTGTGCCGCTCTCGCTCTACTTTTCGGGACCGTATGCTAAGGTGGAACTCGCCGTTGTGAAAGGCAAAAAACTCCACGACAAGCGCGAAAGCATCAAATCCCGCGACGCCGAGCGTTCCATACGCCGGATGGATGAGTAGGGGCGATGTTCAACGTTATCCCATTAGTGCAATACTATAACTTTGTAGCATCAAAGGCTGACACACATGATGTGCTTTGAACGTTAGAGAGGAGAACTGAAATGCAATATATAATCCTGAGTGGTCAACACATACTTGCCATCTGTATTGTTTTTTTCATGGTGTTATCTCAGTGCGGATGCAACAAGAACACGGAGAACCAGCATGACAATAAACGTAAGAGTAGTGGCAGTAATATGGATCAGTCGTCGAGAAGGAAGGATGATTACCACTATGATACTACACTTGTATTGCCGAAAGAAGTTAGGATTATAGATGTGGAAGAAAGCGAAGTATGTCATTGTGGTAAAAAAAGGTTGGACTCTGTATCCATTCCTAATATTCAGAACAAACTCATTTACCGATGTTACACATACCGAACAATTGTTAATAAAGTAGAGTGCACAGTCTGTTGTAAAATTATTTGCGCTACCAAAGAAGATAGTGATACCATCTTGAATTATGTGGCGAGGACATTTTTTGAAGAACTAAAGTCGGGTGAGTTATCTGGAGAAGACGGTAAGTTCTTTCAAAATTCGTTTAGTATAAAGATTGATAGCTCCTCTATCACGAAAGATAGTATTGATATTGAGGTATTAAAAAGTGTACTTTATCCGGGAGCAGCATCAGGTATGCATACTTATATAAAGTACAGATTACCAATTTGGAATTTTGGTCAGTATTCAAAAGAAGCGATGTTGGATAGAGTATCAGTTGATAAATATGTCACTTCGATTCGATTGAATTGATTACATCTTAGAATCAAACTGCAATATTCGATTTGTAATCATCAGTTGATGATATTCTACTTCAATACACTGACAACCGCGATGCACTCATTTCTTCAATTCATCTGTTGTGTCTCTGCTCTTCTCAGTCCGCTCAATCTTGTTGCTTCGGGTATGGATGGCACTTACCCCATGACCGGCACTGCAAATTACCGTGGCAAGCCGCTCATAAACGTTACGATTATGTTTAGAGTCGGTGCGAAAGAGATTACCGTACAGACAACAGCGAAAGGTGCATATTGGGTACGGATTCCTTGGGAAATACCGTGTACGGAAGGTTCGAGAATTGATACATCGTATGTAACTCCCCGTTACTATACGGTGATGTGGAATAA
>JAEUSO010000314.1 GCA_016788605.1 Candidatus Kapaibacterium sp.
CCGCGAGCAGTGGCTTCTTGCAGTCCGGGATGTTCTTGATGCGGCAACATTATCAATACCCGATACTGCTGATGCAATTATGGGACTTGGCGGACGCAAGGGATATCACACCGAGCATTTGCAACCCATGATAACGGAAATGACGGAAGTGTTCCGCATTGACCCTTCGGCAAATTGGTAAGTTCATCCGGCTTCTCCAACCATCACCCATACTATGGCTAAACAAATATCAAAAGACGAAATTCAGTGTTCTTTCTGCGGCAGGCACGCCTACGAAGTATCAATGTTGATTGAAGGAAACGAAGCGCAAATCTGCGACCTGTGCCTTATCAATTCGTTAATGCTGATGCAGGATGACCAGGAGAACAAGTCGCCGATGTTGGGTAGAAAAGCCCACACGAAACTCTCGATGAAACTACCGAAACCGTCGCAAATCAAGGCACAGCTCGACGAACACGTGATTGGTCAGGATTCTGCAAAGCGGTCGCTCTCGGTTGCGGTGTACAACCACTACAAGCGTATGCTCGCCGATGAAATGGTGGGTATGTACGAAGATGTGACCATTGAAAAAAGTAATGTGCTGTTTTTAGGACCGACCGGTACGGGCAAAACACTTCTCGCACAAACTATTGCCAAATGTCTTGATGTACCATTTGCTATTGCCGATGCAACGACGCTGACCGAGTCGGGATATGTGGGCGACGATGTAGAATCTATAATTTCGAATCTACTCCATAACTCCGACTTCAATGTGGAGCGCGCACAAACCGGCATCATCTATATTGACGAAATTGATAAGATTACCCGTAAGAGCGATAGTGCAAGCATTACACGCGATGTGTCGGGCGAGGGTGTTCAACAAGGACTTCTGAAACTCTTGGAAGGTACTGTTGCCGGAGTGCCACCGCAAGGAGGCAGAAAACATCCCGAGCAGCCGCTCCTGCAAGTTGATACGAAGAACATCCTCTTTATCTGCGGCGGTGCATTCGACGGTTTGGAAAAAATCATTGCACGGCGCATGAAATCGGCAAGCATCGGATTTCATAACGAGTCAAGCGATTATATCGAGGAAAGCTACGACCTGCTGCAATACACCGAGCCGGACGACCTCATCAAATTTGGGTTTATACCGGAGTTCATCGGTCGCCTGCCGCTCTTCGCACCGCTCCATCCTCTTACCGACGAAGCATTGCTTGATATTCTTACCCAGCCCAAGAATGCCATTACCAAACAGTACCAAAAACTTTTTGCGATGGAAGGTGTTGAACTTGAGTTTCAGCGAGAGGCATTGATGGAAGTTGTGCAGAAAGCGAAAGAGCGCAAAACAGGCGCACGCGGTCTGCGTTCCATCATGGAAGAGCAAATGCTCGCCATCATGTATGAACTGCCGGATAAGAAGTCATTACGTAAGGTTGTTGTAACACCGGATGTTATTCGCAACGGCGGCGAGCCACACTACATCTTTGAAAAGAAGAAACGTGGGATAGCAGAAAATGATATTGATGCAAGTGCGGCATAATACGCCACACATTCCAAAAGCAATGTCATGGCAGCCGATATTCCCTGACTCTCTTCGTAACGGCGTTTTCGACCGCATTAATTATGCCCGTATAAACATTCACCAAACTCGATTTACTGCACACATTGTATGATTTCTGTTAAGCGTCAGGATGACATTCGTACCCGAACTGCAGCACAAGCGGGCATACAAGAAAGTGTGCACGGCTTTCGCAACAGCGAACCGGTACGAATGAGAGTGTTGGTTGCCGACGACGAGCCGGCGATGCTCGACGCAATCTCGCTGTTTTTCCAAGACGACCACGAAATCATTACCTGTGAAACATCCGACCACGCCCGCAAACTCTTTGCTTCCTATTCGTTCGATCTTGTTATATGCGATTTACGGTTGGGTAAAGACAACGGCGCGGAGTTGCTGACGGAATTTCGTGCAGTCCGCCCCGAATGCGAGCGCATCCTGATGACCGGCTATATGGATACCACGTCGCTCATCCAATCCATCAACGAAGCCGGCATAGCGTACTACCTGACAAAACCGATTGACCTCTTCCAACTGCGGATTATGATTGAGCGCGTTAGTGAAACCATCGCCCTTCGCAACGAGAATATCTCACTGATGAACAAAGTGCAGGAACACAATCTGCATTTGGAAAAACTTGTTGCATTGCGGAGCAGCGAATTGCAACGTGCGAACGACACACTCCGCTCGCTTCAACACTCCCGTGAACAGGTGGTTCGGATGGCGGTTCACGATTTGCAAAATCCGCTGAATAACCTTGATGCGATATTGGGCGAGTTGCTGAAGATGAGCAATGAACAGCCCGACATCACCGAACTGCTTGATATAGCGCGGCAGTCCTCGCAAATGATGCGCTCTCTTGTCGAGGATATGCTTTCGATTGCGGTATTGAGCAAGCCCGATATGAATGTCCGTCGCGATTCAATAGAAATAGCCACTCTTCTTCGCTCGTCGGCAAGGGCGTTTGCATCGAGCGCAGAGCAGAAGAACATTTGGCTGAACGTGGAAGTTGAAGACAATATTCCGATGATGGAAGCCGATGCCATCCACCTGCGGAAGGCACTCGACAACCTTGTGAGTAATGCTGTAAAATACACACAGCCGGGCGGTGCGGTCACCTTGCGGGCGCATCTTGTGCCCGGATATGTTATTATGGAAGTAAAGGATTCGGGACTTGGCATGAGCGAAGACGACATCCGCAATGCGTTTCAAGAATTTACACGTCTATCCGCCCAACCCACAGGCAACGAAACAAGTACGGGACTCGGCTTGTATATCGTAAAAAAAATTATTGAATTACACCACGGTGATGTATCAATCCACAGCCCGGGGCACGGCAAAGGAACAACATTTACCATTACGCTGCCGCTTCACCGCCAGCACTAATCAGTCGGCTGTACCGCGCAACTCCGGTAGCTATGGCATGATTGATGCACGATTGAAAGATTATGATTATCCCGATTCATCCCGTTACGCCCGAAGAGCGTAATATCTCCATTATCCGTCAGCGATTGCTTGCGGGCGATGTGATGCTGTATCCCACCGATACCGGTATGGCGTTGGGTTGCACGCTTCGCAATAAACAGGCGATTGAACGCATCCGCCGCATCCGCTCGATGCCGATGTGGAAATCCATGACGTTTCTTTGCAAGGACATATCGAATATTGCTGAGTTTGCCAAGGTCTCGAATCCGGCATACCGGCTTATCAAGCGTCTTATTCCGGGACCGTACACGTTTATTCTTCCCGCCACAAAAGCCGTCCCCGCCTATGCCCACGACGAGAAGCGCAAAACGGTCGGTATCCGCGTACCGGATGCTATTGTGCCACAAGCGATATTGGAAGCCATCGGCGAACCACTGATTTCAATTACTGCAAAAGACAGCAACGAAAACGAGTTCGCCACACCCGAAGCCGCTATTGAAGCACTTGGTTCAATGGTTGATGTAACGGTGACATTAGAGCGGTTTTCTTGGATGAACGACGAGCCGTTTGCCGGAATGTCCACAATTATCAACGCAACAACCGACGAGTTCAGCATTCTGCGCGAGGGTGCGGGTATCGAAGCAGCCCTCGAAATTTTAGGTGAATCTGCGTATTTGTAAGTGCCGCATAGAGTTACCGTGAATTAACGGTGCCGAAAAATATACCCCTCAGGTTTTGTCAGTACGGGCAACCGCCCTATTTTTGCGCTCCAAATTTTACGAATCAAAAAAGTTTATCCCATCAGGAGTT
>JAEUSO010000315.1 GCA_016788605.1 Candidatus Kapaibacterium sp.
TGCACGGGGCATAGGCATGAGCCATCCGCGAGCAGAACTCACGCTCGCGTTGGGTAAGCGATTCGGAATAACTGAGACGGAACGGGTTCAGACGCTCGACGGTGGAAATCACCCCCGATATACGCGACGACACTGCACTGAGAACTTCGCGCGTGAGTGAATCGCCATAAAAATACGCGGCATCAATGTACGGCAGGTACGATGACAGCACTTTTTCGATTTCGCCGTCGCACATTTCACTGATTGCACCTGCATTAGCAACCGGCGTTGCATTATAGTAGGCAAGCTGCGACTGATGCACAACACTTGTTTCGATAGTACGCCCCTTTATACCAAAAACAACAACGCTTTTCTTACGGAGTTCGGGATGTGAATACAGCATTGCGGAATGTGTGGCGAACTGGCGTGGCATCACCTGCACAACCGGTGTACCGAACGCACCGATCATTTTTGAGATGCGATGCAAGACGGATTGCTCGGTCATTACGGCGAGTGTCATTTCCGAAGCGTCGAGTTTTGGATTCATCGGATAGAGTGCGGCATCGTAGTCGTCAAGGTCGAGATCTGGCGCGTTCTGCATGATTTCCAAGCTGAGCATATCGCGTACTTCGTCTGGCGGTGCACCGGGCATGGATGGAATGTGCTGAACGAGCATTGCTTCGGGTGGTAACGCAAGGTGGATTGCCGACGGCGGCATCTTGAGGGTAAAGAGTAATTCGTGCAAGAGTGCAAGCCCCTCGCCTGCAAGCACGTCGTCGTTGAAGATATCTATTTCCTCACTGATTGCATCAATCTGCTCGATGCGAAGACCGCGCTGCGTAAGGGTGCAAAGTGCTGCATACGTGCGGTTAATGTTGAATGTGATACTGAGTATGGTGGATTCCATTCCTGATGTGATTGTGTGAGTGGCGGTACTGCGTCCTGTTTTACTACGGGCGAATTTACAACAGAGCGGTGCAGTTCCCCCCCGTAAACGCCATCCATAAACAAAAAAACCCCGGCTCATCACCGGGGTTTGTGTGCGACACACGCGCTTGGAGGAGACGGGTGCGTATTTGCGGATGTATTTACTTCATAATAGAGGGCGGGACCGAGGTTTTCCCGCCTTCCTTTGTTGTTGCATCATTTACTGCGTTGAGGTGAATTACTTCACAACAACGACTTTACGTGTTTCCGAGCGTGTTCCAACAGTGAACTGCACAAGGTATGCGCCTTGCGGGAGTGCATCTGTTGAAAGAACGACGGAGTGAGTGCCGCTTGCGTATTCTACGCCGTTTGCGATGGTTGCCACTTTCTCGCCAAGTTCATTGAACATTGTGATGTTCACTGCGCCGTTGGTCGGGATTGTGAAGTCCACGCTTGCAAATGATGTAGCCGGATTCGGTGCGATGTTACCGAAGAAGTATCCGCTTTCGTCGGTTACTTCAACGCTTACCGGACCGTCAATACGGAATGCAGGTGTTCTGCTGTACTCAAGTTCTTCCATACCCGGATAGATAGCGCGGATAACGACATTGCTGCTGTTCACGGTCGGGATTACCCAATCAATGAATTGCTTTTTGCCGTCCACATTGCTTTGCATCAAAGCCCATGTGTTACCGCCGTCAAGTGAGATTTGGAGGTCAACCAAGTTCACGTTGCTTGCTGTTCTCCAGCGCAGGCGTGTTGTCACACCCGGTTTGAAGCGCTCGCCGTTTGTCGGGTTCAAGAACGACAGCGTACCTGCAAGCACGCGGAACGAACCGCTGCGGCTTACTTCCGACTTCGTTTCTTCGTCCATCATGCGTACAACGCAGTTTGCACTGTTCACCGATGGGATTTTCCAGCCGGTTGAGCTTGCGGTTGCTGTTTGTGTTGCTGTTGCGTTCGCCCATGTTGTACCGTTATCGCTCGAGAACTCGAAGCTGACATTGGTCAAACCTTGCGACGACCAGCGGATGATGTCATTTGTACCGCCGAGATAGATCGGGTCGCTTACAGCCGGACGGTTCACCGCTGCCGAGATGTTCACCAAAGCGAACTTCTTGCTGCGTGATACTTCATCGCCTGTTTCTTCGTCCACAAGGCGGACAAAGCAATCGGATGCAAGTGTGCTTGGTGCTGTGAAGCCGAGTGCGTTTGCCGATGTGGCAACTGCCTTTTCGTTCACCCGTGTCCATGTTGCACCATTGTCAATAGAGATTTCAACAAACACATTTGATGTGCCGGTTGCAGTCCATTGAACATTGCATGTGCGACCTACACCAACACGGCTGCCTGTTGTAGGAGCGGTGATGGATGCAGTGTACATCATGATACCCGGAATCTTCTTGAAGTCGCCGTATGGCATCAGTGCCTCGCCTTGTGCGCCGCTGATTGCACTTGATGAATGCCACTTGAAGCCGATAGAACCCGGTGCGCCGATGATTTCGAAGCGGAGTGTACCCAAATATGTTTTAGCATTTGTCACTTGCTCGCCACCACGACGCGAGAACGCATCATAGTCAATCTCAATAGTGCGGACACCTTCCATTGCACGGTCAGCATCGCTGCGCGGTGCACTGTACATATTGTTATAGCCGCGAACCGGTTTATTGGTATATGTTACCTTATCCGTGCCTGTCAAACCTGCAAACTTCAAACGTTTTGCATTGAAGTCGAGGGCGAATGTTGCGTTACCCATACCGAATGCTGCACCATTGTTTTGGATATACATCGGTACGTCAATGAAGTTACCTGTGCGGGTTGGTTCAGCAGTTACTGCATACGAGTAACCGCCTTGCAAACCGTTCACGGTCTTCAATGCAAGCGGCGGAACAATAGATGTTTCGCTTGCTTGTGCAATCATTTGCTGGCTGAGTGCAACGTCTTCTGTTGCAACAAACGTAAACGGATTCACCGGTGTGTTGCCGGCAACCAATCCCGAAGGATTGCCACCACCATTGATAATCGGGAACGTGACATTGTATATCGAACTTACTTTACCGAAGTTGCGGTCAACCACATCGCGGTCGGTTGCATTGACGCTACCGTCGCCAGTGATATCCGAACGGACAAGTGCTGTACCTGCATCACCGCGTACACGTACACGGTCGGCGGCATTGACTTGACCGTCTTTAACAACATCACCTGCTACTACGCCTGCAAGATAGTTGGCAGTAGTACCTGTATAACCTTCATTACCTTCGTTGAAATTCAAGCCGGTTGTCGAATATCCAGCATTAGTTTGTGTATCGAAACGTGAACCAAATGCCGCATATGTAGCATCGTTATCCGTACCGTTCCACAATGCGAAGTCCCAGCCGGATTCGATTGTTGTTGTTGTCACATCATCGCCTGCATACAAGAATGGTGCAGTTGTGCGCGACATAACAGGCAAGTGGTTTTGTTGTTCAAGTACAACCCAGTAGTTCCCGTCGGCAAGGTCGGTGAAGACGAACGGTATTGTTGCGTAGTACTCACCTAAGCCCGTATTAGTACCTCGGTTTGTTACTGCACCGGCTGCGAATGCATTTGCATCATAACCGAATTCTGATTCGGCTGTTGCTACTAATGCACCTGGCACACCACCGCTGTTGCTATAGAGCTTCACGCGTGCACCACCGCCAGAATATGTACTCGGGAGTGCTGCAAACGTACCGCCTACACCTGTGTGGCGACCTTCCAAGAGGGCACGAACCGTGAAGTTCGAAGCAGGTGTGATTGTAAAGAGCGGTGTTTGCGCTTGTACTGTTGAAGCCGTTGTGTTGATTGTGTAACTGTTGGTTACGCGAAGACGGGCATT
>JAEUSO010000316.1 GCA_016788605.1 Candidatus Kapaibacterium sp.
TTGTCGGCACAAGTTGTTGGTCACGACGGAAAGTATTCACAAGTGAAACTGCCATCCGGTGAAATCCGCATGGTGTTATCTGTCTGTATGGCTACACTTGGCGTTCTAGGTAATTCAGACCATGAGAATATCCTTCACGGTAAAGCGGGACGGAAACGCTGGTTGGGAATTCGTCCTCAAACGCGCGGTATGGCGATGAACCCGATTGACCACCCAAACGGTGGTGGTGAAGGTAAGTCGAAATCGGGTGGTGGTCGCAAGCATTTGCGTTCGCCGTGGGGTCAGCTTGCGAAGGGGCTTAAAACCCGTAAGCGCAAGAAGACATCGAGCAAGTTCATTGTCCGCAGCCGTCATTCTAAGTAAGAAATAGTTTATCACGAACCGAAGATATATCAATGCCCCGTTCGCTGAAAAAAGGAGTATTTGTTTATTACAAACTGCAAAAGAAAGTTGACGCGATGAATGAATCCGGCAAGAAGCAGGTAATCAAAACGTGGAGCCGCGCTTCGATGATTACGCCGGAATTCGTCGGTCATACCTTTGCCGTTCATAATGGTAATAAGTTCATACCGGTCTATGTGACAGAGAACATGGTCGGACACAAGCTTGGCGAGTTCTCACCGACGCGCACATACCGCGGTCACTCCGGCAACCGTAAAGATGGCAAGTAAATTTTATCAGATTTAGATGATTATGGAAGCACGTGCAGTAGCAAAATACGTTCGGTCGTCGCCACGCAAAATGCGCTTGGTGATTGACATGATTCGTGGTAAATCAGCGGCTGAAGCGCTGACCATTCTGCGGTTCTCACCAAAGAGTGCGTCGGAAGTTGCCGAAAAAACATTGCGCTCGGCGATTGCAAATCTTACGAATAACAACGGTTCGTTTGCTAATCCCGAAAGTATGTTCGTCAAGGAAGTGTATGTGAATCAAGGTCCTACGCTCAAGCGTATTTCGCCCGCCCCGATGGGTCGTGCATACCGCATTCGCAAACGCTCAAACCATTTGACAATAGTAGTATCCACCAAAGATTAATGTTTTAAGGAGTTATCTTGGGTCAGAAGACAAATCCTGTAGGGCTTCGTCTCGGCATCATCCGCGGATGGGATGCCAATTGGTTTGAACCAAAAAATGCCGCTGAGAAAATCAGCGAAGACATGATGGTTCGCGCCTACATTAAAAACCGCTTGAAAAAAGCAAGTGTTGCACGAGTTATCGTAGAACGTACGGCGAAGCAACTCCGCATTACGATCCATACCTCCCGTCCCGGTATCATTATCGGTCGGTCGGGGAAGGATATTACGCAACTCGAAGAGGAAATGCGTAAACTCACGAAGAAGGATGTGAAAATCCTTATTCATGAGATTAAACGTCCAGAACTTGATGCCCAGCTTGTTGCTGATAACATAGCATCGCAGTTGGAAGGTCGTATTGCATTCCGCCGTGCTATGAAACAAGCCGTTTCCTCAACAATGCGTATGGGTGCGGACGGCATCCGTGTGATGTGTTCAGGGCGTTTGGGTGGAGCGGATATGTCGCGCACCGAGCAATACAAGGAAGGTCGTGTTCCGCTGCATACACTTCGTGCAAACATTGACTATGCAACATCCACGGCGCAAACAGTTTATGGTGCGCTTGGTATTAAAGTGTGGATATGCAAAGGCGAAATCATCGGTAAGCAGGAAGAAAAGGAATAATTCTGAGTATTGTACTTATACCATAGAAATATGGTGTACCAATGATACTCCCTGACTCGGTGTGCCGGATGCTGCAACACCCGGAGACGTTAATTCATAAGAAAATTTTTCTGTAGAGAATAGTTATGCTGATTCCTAAAAGAGTAAAACATCGTAAGACGCAGCGCGGTCGCCGTAAAGGAAAGGCGATTCGCGGTTCACAAGTGGCATTCGGCTCGTTCGGACTTAAAGTGCTTGAGCCGGCATGGATTACAAACCGCCAAATTGAATCGGCGCGTATTGCCATCAACCGTTACCTGCGCCGCGACGGTAAGGTATGGATTCGGGTATTCCCTGATAAGCCATATACCAAGAAGCCGGCGGAAGTGCGGATGGGTTCCGGTAAAGGTAACCCCGAAGGTTGGGTGGCGGTAGTGAAGCCGGGACGGATTCTCTTTGAAGTGGACGGCGTATCGAAGGAAGCGGCAATGGAGGCAATGCGCCTTGCATCGCATAAGCTTCCCGTTAAAACAAAGTTTGTAACACGAATTGACCTCGTAGAAGCATAATGAAAGCACGTAAAGCCAAAGACCTGCGCGAGCTGAACGACATGGAGCTGAACGCGGCAATTACCGAAGCACGCGAAACATTAGCGAAGCAACGGTTCATGCACAGCATGAAGCAACTTCAAGACACCGCGTACTTGCGAACCCTGAAAAAGGATATTGCACGCATGCTGACGATACAAAGCGAACGTAAACTCAACACAGTAACCGAATAATCCTGTTCTTCATCTCTATGGAACAAACAACAGCAGTCGCGGAGCAATCCACAAAAGGAAAGAAAATCCGCCAAGGCAAAGTAGTAAGCAACAAGATGGAAAAATCTATTGTTGTTGCAGTCGAGCGTCAGGTTATGCACCCGCTCTATAAAAAATACTACAAGCAAACCAAAAGATTTATGGCGCATGATGAAACCAATGAATGTAACATTGGCGATACCGTGCGTATCATCGAATCGCGCCCGCTCAGCGCACGCAAGCGTTGGCGTTTGTTCGAAATCGTCGAGCGTGTGAAGTAATACTGGTTGTATTACATCCGACAGGGTGCATGGAGTTATTTGGGTATATCCCGAAAAGTACAGCGCACTGCCTTCGTTCATAATCTCGACACCAACGTAGCAAAGTATAGAATTAAGGGATATACGACATGATACAAGAAGAATCAAATCTCGCAGTAGCCGATAACTCCGGCGCAAAGAAAGTACGCTGTATCCGCATTTTGGGCGGACACGAAAAGCGTTATGCCAGTATCGGCGACATTGTTGTCGTTTCGGTAAAGGCGGCAATTCCTAACGGCAATGTCAAAAAAGGCGATGTCGTGAAGGCAGTTATCGTTCGCACAAAGAAGGAAATCCGCCGCGCTGACGGATCGTACATCCGTTTTGATGAAAATGCCGCAGTCATCCTTAATAATCAAGGTGAGCCGAGAGGTACGCGGATTTTCGGTCCGGTTGCACGCGAACTCCGCGAACGTAACTTCATGAAAATTGTTTCTCTTGCTCCAGAAGTTATCTAATTCACGAACATAGAAAACCGGGATGTTATGCACGAGATTGCATAGCACGGTACAAAAGAATACTATGAAAACAAAGATTAAAAAAGGCGACGTTGTTGCAGTTATCTCCGGTAAAGATAAAGGCAAGCAAGGACGTGTTATTCAGATTGACCGCACGAAAATGCGAGTAACTATCGAAGGCGTAAATATCCGCAAGAAACACATGCGTCCGTCGCAATCAAATCCTGATGGCGGAATCATAAGTATGGAAATGCCGATACACTATTCAAATGTGAATTTGCTTGACGCAAGCGGCAAACCTACCCGTGCCGACTCAAAAAAACGCCCGGTCTCTGCATAATTATTCATTGGTGGTATGCACAACGATGTATATCATAAAACCACAACAATATCATGGCTAAAACAGTAGTAAAGAAAATAGATTTTAAACCGGAAGGCGCACGCTACGACGAAAGTTCGGAAGTTCCCGCACCACGCCTTGCGGCATTCTACAAAGAAAATATTATCC
>JAEUSO010000317.1 GCA_016788605.1 Candidatus Kapaibacterium sp.
TTCTTCTTGCATAAGTGTAGTTTTGCATATCCATACAAGACAAATTATGATTCATTATTCTGAAGTAGAAGAACGGCTTTTTGCATTACTTAAAGAAAACGACCACGAATCGCGTCGGATAAAAGCATTGCAACTATGGCAGGATGTCTATATTCATCGCATGCAACCGGTGGCGATTGATAACCGCGCTTTGTTTTTATTCTATGGCGAGGCGCAGGCGGTCACGTTAGTCGGTGACTGGTCGTTTTGGCAACCGAACACATCTCTCAAACGCATTGACCATACCGACTTATTTTATGCTATCGTGCAATTCCCAAAAGACGCACGGATGCAGTATAAAATGATTGTGGACGGCAACTGGATGAATGACCCCGCCAATGCCCGTGTGCAGGCGGAAGGGTTCGGGTACAACAGCGAGTTCTGGATGCCATCATATAAGGATGTCTCTAAACTTGATATAGGTCGGGAAGTTCCGCATGGTAAAGTGGAGCGTGTGATGTACGAGAGTTCTCTGCTTAATTCGCACCGCGAGATGTTTCTCTACACACCGCCCAAACGTAATCCGACTACAGATGGTGTTGAAGAAGAGTATCCGCTCATAATTGTCCATGACGGGGCGGAGGCATTGCGCCTTGGCAACTTTCACCGAATAATGGACAACTGTATTGCTGAGGGGTTGATACCACCTGTGCTTGCACTCTTTATTTCCCCGCAATGGAGAAACGAGGAGTATGCTACAAACGAAAAATACATCACGTTCACAGCAGAAGAAGCATTACCGTTTGCTATAGAACAGTTTGCCAAACGCGGATTCAACGTAACAAACGACAGGATGTTGCGCTGCGTGACCGGTGCATCGCTCGGCGGGCTGCTCTCAACAAAAACCGTCCTGCGCTATCCTGATGCATTTGGTTCAGTACTCTCGCAATCACCATCGTACTGGTGGAATCGCGGTGAAGTGTTTCGTTCACCGTATCTGCGTAATGCGCACCGCATTCACTTCATCATTCAAACAGGAACTATCTGCGATGCGAAAGACCTTGCATCACGTATGGCAAACAGCTTACGTTCCATCGGCACACGTGTTGATTACTATGAGTATTCACAAGGACATACATGGGGTAACTGGCGGACGACCTTCGCAGAAGGAATACAAGCATGGTTGCCAAACGTCCCTAAAGAACATGCAGTAACATAAACAACCACCGATTATCAAGTACACCATCTAATTATTTACCTAAGGGGATTATGGAAAAAAAGAATGTTTTATGTATCGCCGGAGCACTCTTTGGCAGACCGTTTATTCAAGAGGCACACCGGCTCGGCTGGAATGTTCATCTTCTGACGGAAGAGCGTTATTTGAATGAAGCGTGGGAGCGCGATTACCTTGCCGATGTCTATGCAGTGAAAGACCTCTATGATGAGCGTGTTGTAAAAAATGTTGTGAACTATCTCTCGCGCAACATCAAGTTCGACCGCATTGTCGGGCTTGGAGAATTCGATATCGAGGTTGCTGCGGCAATACGTGAGAACACACGTATAGCAGGTATGGGCGAGACCACCGCACGCTATTTCCGCGATAAATTGGCAATGCGTATGAAAGCACGCGAAGAAGGAATTAAAGTACCTGACTTTGTGCGGATTCTTCATCATCCCGAAGTGAAGGAGTTTATGGAGCGCATACCAGCACCCTGGATATTCAAACCGCGTATGGGTGCGTCGTCGGCGAAGGTGAAGAAGATTTATCATCCCGATGAATTCTGGACGGAAATTGAGGCACTTGGTGATAAACAAAACGCTTATCTTCTCGAAGAGTTTATAGCGGGTGATGTATATCATGTGGACTCTATTGTATATGATTACAAAGTGCCGTTTGCCAGCATCTCGAAGTACGGAATGCCTATGCTTGATTTGAATACAACGGGCGGTATCTTCACTACACGCCAAATCAAACGCGGCTCGCCCGACGAGAAAGCACTGAAGACGATGAATGCGAAACTGATTAAGGGACTTGGACTGAAAAAAGGTGCGACGCACATAGAGTATATCAAAGGCAAAGAAGACGGCGAGTTCTATTTCCTTGAAGCTGGTGCACGTGTGGGCGGAGCACGGATTCCTGATGTTATCTGGCATGCAACAGGCGTTTGCCAGTGGCACGAATGGGCGCGTCTGGAATTATCAGACGATGGAAAGTACAAGCCGTCAAAGGCGGCAGACATGTATGGTGGCGGGATTTTTACACTTGCCAAGCAAGATCATCCCGATATGTCGGCTTACAACGACCCTGAAGTTTGTTGGGTGCAAAACAAAAAGAATTATGCAGGACTGATTATTAAATCAAGTGACCCGGACAGAGTGGAGGAATTGCTTATGAATTATTACCCGCGCTTTGCTCAGGATTTCATGGCTCACGTACCCGCAGCACAGCCGTAATCCGATTAGCATCAACGTAAGAAGCCGTATCAGCAGATGTTGTTACGGCTTCTTTTTTTTTAGGTGTACTCTCGGTTTAACGAACAACCATGAATGTAGTCGTATGCCTTTGTGATTCGCTTATTGCCGAGCAGAAGTATAACCCTGTTGCAAGTTGCTTAGCTAAGTATCCGTGACCTTCCAGAAGTTGAATTGTTTCTACAATCTCGCCGGAAACAGAATAGATGCGGGCTTCTCGTGCTGATGGTGGACACCACACATGAACACCATTCTCCGATTGTATAACTGTTGGTGTCAATGGTGTTGTCGTGACTGTGACTTCGATTGACGTGGGGATGTCGGCTTGTGCTATTCCACACGGTATGGATGTGCTACCAATGTCAGTTGTGCTGAATGAGGTGATATCGGCGGGCATCCGACCGCGCTTATGGTTGCTTTCAAACTCAACATAAAATTCCAATACACCGGTTGTACCAATATCATAGTGCGGAAGTCGCGCTACGACGTAATCATTTGGAGAACTAAGCATCGGTTTGGATTTCCATTCGCTCTCGCCTTTTTTGCGATATATCAATCTCACAGATGTAAGTGGAGAATTGGATTTGATACGATAGCTGATTTGATGTGCGTTTCGCCCCGGATAACTTAACGGCGGCGAGCATAGAATTCCATACGCCAGCGATGATGCCAAGAGGTCTGGCATTCCGAACCCGACAGCATTGTTCGGGTTGTTGAATGATGAAGCATACGACTGCATGAGTTTGCGGACTTCGTATGTTCGTAATTCTGGAAATGCCGATTTCAAGAGTGCCGCAGCACCTGCAATGAGCGGAGTTGAAAAAGATGTTCCAGTAAATCCCCGTCCAACCTCGTTAGTGGAAACATGGCGGTACGATGTGACTCCTTCGCCTAACGCAGCAATGTCGGGTTTCATACGCCCGTCCGCCGTTGGACCCTTCGAGGTAAATCCCGCCGGACGCAGAACGGTATCATTTGCAAACGCACCGACGGAGAAGACGCTGTCAGCATCACCCGGAGTGTTAATAGTGCGTTCAATGCCGCCGCTGTTGCCTGCTGCGCTAATACAAATCATACCCATTCGCGTAGCATAATTACAAGCAACTGCACTTACGCTTGTCCTGCCGTTCATATTCTCGTACTTGTACGAACTATCCGGTGAATCATAGCCGTAATAACCGAGTGACGAAGTAGATATATCGGCACCTAATGCTTCCATCCATTCTATTGCTGCTGCATAATTGTCTTCTTCTATTCGTAGTTCATAGCGCATGTCTTCTGTCTT
>JAEUSO010000318.1 GCA_016788605.1 Candidatus Kapaibacterium sp.
CATGTTTTATGTGACCAACCGTCTTCTATTTTGGAAAGGTCAATATTGGGATCAATTAACAACTTACTGGGCCGAGCATTTAAAGTGACATACACCTCTGCTCGAACCATTGGATCTGCAACTCCCTGAGCCTTGTAATGCTCAGCCAAGAAATGGGCATACTCCAAAATCATATCGGGTTGCATTGCCATTTGCTTTTCCTGATGCGTATTCAAGAACTCTCCGTTATCCACAATACCTTCTCGTCCGGTAGCTCCGTCGCGCATGGTGAATGTTGCCGTTGCGGCTTTTTCCATCAGCATCACGCGCCACCCGAAGCGGTAGCCCTGTTCCGTCCAAAACATGTTTCCGGGATAGAGCAAATACCTCCACGGAAAGAGTAGCTGAAAAACTATGTGGAGAGTGAATAGATACGCTATGAAACGTGGCGATGAATATACTGCTGTAGTGCTTCTGCTGCGAAAGCGATGCATCCGTTCAATCCAATCAACAATACGGAGGTGAAAGTTCTCGGAAAAGAAAATCAGAATGGCAAGCGACATTACAAGCGGGAACACACCGATTTGAAACATCCATCCTGTTATGGCGTGGAATGCTACAGCAGTGCAAAATGCGGCGACTCGCGTACGATGCCACAGTAGAAAAAACGGGATACTGCAATCGAAGAGCATTCCGCTCCATGAGAACAGATATGCAAGCCACGGCTGGCGGAAGTATTCGCCCACGAGCGGAAGCTGATCGTGTGCAGGCAGCCATATCGAAAGCGGCAGAGCATGAAAAAGCCAGTCGGCGTTGATTTTTGCAATGCCCGCAAAGCAATACACAAGCGCAATCTGAACCTTGAGAACATCAATCATCCAAGAGGGTATTTGTTCGAACCGCAGGGCGGGATTGCGCCGCACATCAACCGAACACGAGCGGTTCGCCGGAAGGAAAATCAACATTCCCGCTATTATACTGACAAAGTAATAGTGGTTCAGATAATATGTAATATCAAGCAGTTCAATGTACGTGAAGGTAAGGAACATGAGCACCGACGAAACACGATACCACGCTCCGATCATAACGCCGACCGCAGCAAGAAGCAACAACCCGAACATTGCATACACGCCAATCTCGCCGACGTATTCAACACCCTTTACCCATGCAAAACCAAAGTAGTGAAAGTGAATATGCGGCTCAATATATTGTTCGTGAATCCACCCAAGCCACATAAACCTGATGGTACTGAAACACACGCACGCACCGAAGATAATCCTGAATACGGCAAGCGGTGCGATTGATTGCGTCGAGTTGCTGTATGCAGCAACACTCTTCTTTAACCGATTGAGAATGTCCATTCCGGCTAATTATTCCGCCATGTTTTCGATTGCATGGCAATGATGTCTTCGGCACTGCGATTCCCGCCCAGATATGCAATCGCCCTACTCAGCAGCGTATGCAACTCCTCCACCTGCGACCCCTGAAGCACAATGTGGACATCAGTATGATAGGTGATATTGGCGCAATACTTTTTTGTTATGGGCTTTGCCACGTAATCCTTATGAACATCGAAGATCAGGTCGTAGAATTTGCGGAATCGCATCACATCCATACTTATCCGGAACGTGCCGTAACGAATGTTGATTTCGCCGCACTCTTTGCAGTGGAATACGGAACCGTTGAATGATGTTGCTAATGGTTGAAGTTTACACATGATTCATGAACGTGGTTAATCACCGTCGCCGCTTGAGTATGTGATCGCAATACCAAGTATTGATGACATTTCGCTTTTCAGGAATCGTGTCAGCTTTTGCAGTTCTGTGTGAAGTGTGTGTACGCGCGGGTCATTCTGCTCAATCAATACAGCAAGGTCTTCATCATTCCGAAACTGATTCATCGCCGCGTTCACCGCAGCAAACTGGTTCTTGGTTGAAGCAACTAGTTCTTTACCGCCTGTCAATGTGGTGAGGTAATTCTCGAACCCGCCCATTGACTGCGTGTCGCTATTCATAACCCGACCATACCACAGCGACTCAATGTTTCTAAAGTTAGTGCGCATCATAGGAATACTCTGCTTACTGTAAAATGCCTCGACCTTTGTTGGCTCGGGCTGCGTTTGCCCTGCACGTACACCAAGTGGCACGCCTATTTTAAAATTCTTCAACACCTCGAAGTTCATGCTCATGGCATTGAAGAGGTCACTGATTGCACTACCTGTAGCCGTCGAGTTATCCGAACTAAATTGCTCCTTATAGGTTGTCTGCCAACCGTTTAGTGTGGCATCCACTTGTGTACGGATGTCGCGCACAATGGAACGCAGATACGCTTGTGAACCCGACGATTGTGCAAAGCGATTGGCTATGACTTGCTGCGAACCCGAAAAAAGCAAGTATTCGGCTGCATGAAATCCACGTGAATCACGGTCGAAATTCTGAAACGATGTATCACTTTTATCAATGAACGATTCGATTTTTGATACCGATGCAGGAAACGTACTAATATTCTCGTTTAAATTTCCCGACGGAAATTCCGCCGGTCCGAAATTATATGCAGCACAGTCCTGCCACGCCGTATATGTATTTATCCACGCACTTTGGGCATTTGCCACAGATGAAGGGTTAGGCGTTAAGATCATTTGCCGGATTGCATCATCGAAAAGTGTTACACGACCTTTCAATTCGGTAAATGCGGGAATTATCATTCGCTCGGCGGTATAACGCAGCAATACCCGCCGGTCAAATCCGGATTGTTGTGGCGAAGTTGATTCGTTACAACTACTTAGCATGGTTGCAAAACCTATTGTACTGACTATGCAGAGTAGCACACGTTGTAGAATGAAGCAGAAAGTCACGATAGTGTTATTTGCGTTGTTGAATACTAACCCAGTTGCTTTTGAAATCCTCAATATCTTGTGCTGTAAAGCCGTACAAATCGCGTAACTGATTGATAGTTTGGTCGAAGTTACCCACAGTGTTGAAAGCATCTTGCACAAAACGGTACGAAGTCGGTGTTCCATTGTGCGGAGCAAGCAAGAGTGTGAGCAAGCCGTCAATTCGAGTATCGATTATCTTCTTTGTTGGAATAGTGCGCCAGCCGTGCAGAAAGCCGACCGCCTCGCCATAGGCATGAAGTGCGGAAGCCAACTCTGCATCCGTGGGATTCGTTTTACTGAATACCGCCTTTGCCGAATGGCAATAGTTGATGACGGTCGCCATCAGTGCTTTTTCCCAAATCAAACGCGCATCCGCCATTGCATCGGCATATTCCTGTTTATAAGCATCGCCTGCTTTTGCCGCCGCTTGTGCTTTAAGCATTGCGTTCTTCCATTGCGAGTACAAGCCGTTACCATCGTTCTTATCACGGCGGGCGGCATATGCAGCACTATGAATGTCCCGGTTGGGATTGGTAGAATTATCTGTATTCACAAATGCAGGATGTCCGCCAAAAATCCGCAGCAGTTTATCAACATTCGCAACCGACATGGGTTGGTTCATTACGCTAAGCGCATGGTTATATTGTGCCGAGGCAAACGCACCTTTTTCAATCATCTGCTCCATCTCCAACCCGTTTTCATCAAAGAGGTAGCCACCAAATGTTCCACCTTCGCCATTTTGGGCGGGGCTGAGTTTCGGGTTGTATGTTCCGCCACTTGCCTTTTCAATCTCGGCGATAAAGCCGGACATTTTTTCCTTGTAGTATGGCGTGGCAACAGCACCGACGTTCACATATAAATCACGAAG